>JAFDMG010000054.1 GCA_019306045.1 Deltaproteobacteria bacterium
CCCGGGACCGCTCACGGTGCAGGTTGATTTTATCTACGACGGCGGCGGCCTCGGCAAGGGTGGCAAGGTCGAATTGAAACTTAACGGCAAACTGGTCGCCAGCGGCCGGGTTGAACACACCCAGGCCATCGCCTTCGCCGCCGACGAGCCGGCCGACGTCGGCTTTGATTCCCAGACCCCGGTCGCCGCCGGCATCGGCTCGGGCCGCGCCGCCACCAGCTTCACTGGCCGGATCAGGAAGATCACCATTGAACAGCGGTGAGCAGAACCACCAGGCGGACAAGCCGGTAAACCGGCAGTCGGCCGAGTAGGGAGGAGAGCAGCAATGGCGAAAAAACTGGCGGTCGTGATCCCGGCCGGACTCAATCCAGAGAGCCCGGAGATCAGGGCGATCATCGACAACATTTTTGTCCGCAACGCGGAAAAGCTCAAGGAAGCCGATACCACGCTGGATTATTTCCTGCTCAAGCAGGGCTTTACCGACATCGACGCTTTTACCTGGGAAGCGCTCAACCTCTGGAATTCGTTTGAGCTTTTTGAAACGGTCCGGAAGCTGCAAGACAAAGGCTACGACGGTGTCGTCCTACACTGCTACCTCGATCCCTTCCTGACCTCCCTGCGGCAGCTGCTGGACATCCCGGTGGTTGGGGTGGTTCAAAGTTCGCTGATCTTCGCCGGACTGATGGGGGGCAAGACCGGCATCGTGACCTTTGCCCGCAAGGCGATCCCGATGCTCGAGGAGCTGCTGGTCAAGTACGGCTGTCGCGACCGGGTGGTGGCGATCGAGAGCACCGAAAGCAGCACCGCCGACTTCTTCGCCAGCTTCGTCAACGCCCGCGACCTGATCGAAAGGTTCAAACAGGAGGCTCGCAAGTGCATCGCCGCCGGGGCCGAAGTCCTGGTGCCCGGGTGAACCATCCTTTCGCCTGTCGTGCACATGGCGCCGGGATGCAGCGAGGACTATCCGCAGGGGCTTTTCGAGGTGGACGGAGTGCCGGTGGTCGACGTGATTTCGACCGGGGTCCGGCTCTGCGAGGTGCTGGGCTCGATGCGCCAGGCCGGGATCCCCTGGATCAGCCGGGTTGCCACCTACAGCTCGCCGCCCGCAAACCTGCTGGCGGCGGTTGAAACCATCTTCCCTTACCACGGGGCCGGCAGTCACAAATTGTCATGAAAGAAATCTTGCGGACAAAATGGCGAACTGCCGTCTGTCCAGCCGAATTCTGAACCGATATTGGCAATCAGGCAAAAAACGAGGAGAAACAATGAATCGAAACCGTGAAGATGTCTGCCGCCGGGCAGAGGAGTTGGGAAACAGGTATGAAGTTGAGTGCACCGGCTGCGCCCAGTCGACGGTGGCGGCGATTTTTGATGCCCTGGGCGAGGGCAGTGACGAAGTTTTCCGGGCCGCCAGCGGCCTGGCGGACGGCATCGGCCTGACCGGCAACGGCACCTGCGGGGCGCTGGTGGGCGGCGCCCTGGCCGTCAGCTGGTTCACCGGCCGCCGCCGGGAGGACTTCCAGGACATGATGGCGGCCATGCCCTCCTACCTGGCTTGCAGGGAGCTGCACGACGCTTTTATGGCCAAATATGACTGCTGCCGTTGCCATGACCTGCAAACCAAGGTCTGTGGGCGGGCCTATAATTTCTGGGAACCGGGCGAGATCGAACAGGCTCTGGAGGACGGGGCCATGAAACACTGCGCCCAGGTAGTCGGCACCGCCGCCCGCCTGGCGGTCGAGATCATCCTCAAGGCCGACGAAAACCGGGGACAGGAATGAAGAAGGCGGCGTTGCCGCCGCCCTTTTGCGGTTGCCGGTTTATTTTTTGATTTCCATGCCGAGAATCTTCATCCGCGAATAGAGACTGGTGCGCTTCAGCCCCAGGACTTCAGCCGCCCCCCCCGGCCCGCCGATCTTGCCGCCGCAGTGGGCAAGCACATACTTGATGTAGCGCCGCTGCATCTCTTCCATGGTCGGCAGGTCGGCAAAGGGGTTGTCGGCCGAGATCTGGATTTCGGCCGGCAGCCGGATTTCCAGCTGGTTGTCGTCGGAAAGCAGCACCGCCCGCTCGATAATGTTCTGCAGTTCCCTGACGTTGCCGGGCCAGCGGTATTCCTGGAGTTTTTTCTTCTGGTCCGCGGTCATGAACAGACCGCGGCGCTGGTATTTGCGGGCGTAGAGGTTGAGGTAGTATTCCGCCAGCAGGGGAATGTCCTCCCGCCGCTCCCGCAGCGGCGGCAGGTGGATGGGGATGACGTTGAGGCGAAAGTAGAGGTCTTCGCGGAAACGGCCGCTCTCAACTTCCTGGACCAGGTTGCGGTTGGTGGCGGCGATCAGGCGGAAGTCGGCCGTTATCGGCTGGGTGCCGCCCACCCGGTTGAATTTCCTGGTCTGCAGGGCCCGCAGCAGTTTCGCCTGGGCCGCCAAAGGCAGCTCCCCGATTTCATCCATGAACAGGGTTCCCTGGTGGGCAAGTTCAATCCGGCCGATCTTTTTCTGGTCGGCGCCGGTGAACGCCCCCTTTTCGTGGCCGAACAATTCGCTTTCCAGCAGGTTTTCCGGGATGGTGGTCGAGTCGACCACGATGAAGGGACCGCGTTCCCGGGAGCTGTGGTGGTGGATGCGGCTGGCCAGCAGTTCCTTGCCGGTGCCGGTTTCGCCGGTGATCAGGATGGTCGAGTCGGTGGTGGCCACCTGGTCCACCTGGCGGAGCAGGCTGGTCATTTTGCCCGAGCGGGAAATGATTTTGGTTTCTTTTTCCAGGTTGAGCGACTTTTCGGTGGCCAGCTGATTGCGTTCCGCCCTCAGTTTCAGGTAGTGGAGATGGCGTTCCACGATCAGGTTGGTGTGGCGCATCATCTGTTTCATGGTTTCCGGATCGAGGAAGTCGAAGGCGTCGTCCAGGTAGGAATTGTCGTAGTAGAGGACGGCCTGAACGGTGTTGTTGATCTCGATCGGAATGCAGAGAACCGAACGGATGGGGTGCTTGCCGACCCGGACCCCGACCGCCGAGCGCAGGCGGCCGATTTGCGGCTGGTTGCTCTGCCGGGCCTTGAAGACCATTGACAGGCTTTCCCGAAAACTTTCCACCTCGGTTTCCTTGCGGCTCAGGTTGTAGGCCGCTTCCAGCTCGGGGGCCTTGCTGCGGCCGCCATGGAACCAGAACAGGCCGCTGCGCTCCGCCCCGAACATGCAGCTGGTCGAGTTGAGCATCTTGGCCAGGATTTCATGCCGGTCGTCGCTTGGGTAGAGCGACTCGAACATTTCCAGGTAGTCGCGCAGGAATCCCTGCTGGCGCAGTTCCCGGTCGAGCTGCTCGTCCTCCTTGTCCATCAGGCTTTTGAACTCGCCGGGAAAAAGCTCGTCCGCATAACCTCCCAGCAGGCGCCGGGCCTGGTGCACCAGCTCCCGGGCGATTTTGCGGTTGCCGTGCTGCAGTTCCAGTTTGACCATGACGAAAATGCTTTTGGCCAGCTGGACCTTGTCTCCCGATTCTTCCAGGTACTGCTCACTTTTTCGCAGGTCGGCCAAGATGGCCTTTTTGTCCTGTCCCTGGCTCATTTTTATCTGGGCCGTGATTCTCCAGGCAACGCCGCGCAGGTGAATGCTGACCCCGTTCAGGGCCCGGTCCAGGATTTCGGGAAAAGCGAAGCCGGGCAGCGGCTCAAAACCCAGGCGGTGGAATTCGTAGATCATTTCCAGGATCCAGGGGGAGGAGTACTGGCGCACCAGGCCGATATGGGAGCCCTGTTCAATCGTCTGGCGCAGAATTTTGTAGGCCTGTTCGAGGCGGCCGTTCAGAAAATGCATCAGGGCGATGCCGCCGCCGGCCAGGTAGGGGCCGAAGGAAAACCGGTTGTCGCTGCTTTCCTTGCGGGCCTCGCTGAAATGGATGGCCGCTTCCCGGTCCTTTCTCAGGAGGACCAGCACGGTTCCCAGGATGGCCCGGATGGTTGAACTCAGGGCCTGGTTGCCCTGTTCTTCGGCCAGCCGCCAGTAATAGTCCAGGCTGCCGATCGCCCGGTGAAACTGGCCCAGGTAAACGGCGCAGTAGCCGAGGAAAATCGGGGCCGTCGGCGTCGTCAGGATGGTCATCCCCTCTTTTTCCAGGAACTGCTCGGCCTTTTCAAAGTGTTTGATGGCCTCCTTGAGCTGCCCCTTGGTGAAGTAAAACATCCCCAGGAAGGCGGCCGACTGTCCCAGGATGTCTTCGTCATCCAGTTCCTTGATCTCTTCGTATCCCAGGGAAAAGGCTACCAGCGCGTCGTCGCGGCGGCCGGTGAAATAGAAAACCCGGCCAAGGTGCAGGTTGACCAGGGCGTGCGAACGGCGGTTGCCCAGCTTGGCCGCAATCTTCTGGGCCTTGAGCAGGTAGTGGTAAACATGCTGGAAACCGTAGCCCAGGGAAAAGTAGAGATTGGACAGTTCGAGAACGGACGCGATAAACAGGGGGTCGGGATCTTCTTCTCCCCGGCACTCGGTTAGGCGTTTGACCGCCCTTTCCAGGAATTGCCGCCCTTTTTCCAGGTCGTTGGCGGCGACGGCGGCATGGGCGATTTTGATCTCTTTTTCCGCCAGCGCCTGGCAGCGGCCGGCGCTTTCCAGCAGGTTGAGCATCGCCTCGCTGCTCAGCTGGGCATCGAGATTTTTCCGGTACAGGGTGTCAATCACCTTTTCCAGCTGTTCCGGCTGGTTCAAAGCGGCCAGTTTTTCCCGGGCCGGCCGGGGGAGGCGGCCGATGGCAAACTGGCCCTTGGCCGGCCGCTGGAGCCAGCCGGCGGCTTCCGCCTTTTCCAGGAGATCCATCAGCGGTCCCGGCAACAGGGGGGCCAGGGTGCCGATCACTTCGATGGGCACCGGGGCGCCGAAGGCCTGGAGCAGGGCCAGAAAATGCCACTGTTCACGGTTGAGTTCAATCATCAGCTTCCTTTGTTGCCGGCGGCGGGGTGGAGACGGCGGTGCGCGGCCGGGGAGTGGGTGCCGGCGGTGGTGACCGCCCGGATTGCAGCCGTAAAAACAGGCTTTTTGCTCCCTTTCTCCGGGAAGTTAACAGAAAAAACCGGCCGGGTCAAGGTGGATGACTTTATAAAAACCGTTTATGTCTAAATAAAAACAACGGTTTTGCTGCTGGCGGACGTTGGCAGAATTTAATTAATTATTACGCGGATATAAGAATGGTAAAAATGGTGGCATGTCTTTTGCTGTTGTTAAAAAAACGCGGCCGCGATGTCTCGTCCGGGGACTTGTGGGCGGATGACGCACAATAAAACCACAGGGGAGGATGCCGATGGCGATTTTCAAGGACAAGGAAACGGCGGAGAAACTTTTCGGGGAATTCTGGGAACGGCTGATCAAGGAAACCGGCTTGGGGAGCCAGCTGCGCAAGAACGAGATCAGCATCATGTTTGAGGTCAAGGACCTGGGGCTGGTGATGTTCGTGGACGAAAACGGCCCGCTTTTCGGCGACGAGGCCAAGAGCAAAAAGGCCGTGGTGACGATGAAGATGTCCGGGGACATGGTGCATAAATACTGGCTTGACCAGGTGAACATTCCCATGGCCCTGGCGACGCGGCAAATCAAGGCCAAGGGGCCGGTGAACAAGGTGCTGCAGATTCTGCCGCTGTTCAAGCCGGGCAAGGCCATCTATCCCGAGTTTTGCCAGAAATACAATCTGCCGCTGGAGGTTTGAGGGTCGGCAGCCGGCCGGTGGTCAAGTGATTCGGCAACCACCGCCGGACAGGTGCCGGCTTTTGTCCGCTCGCGTTGACCAGCGGGCCGGCCGCGGCGGCTCCCGATGGGGCCTGGATTTTCTTTAAGGAGATAATGATGAGTGGTGACAGACCATACTGGAACATGGAAATGGAGTCGATGCTCCAGACTCCGGAGATGGAAAAGCTCCAGCTTGAACGGCTGCGGACCATGCTCGGCCGGCTCAAAGCCAACGCGCCGTTCTATGCCGAGATCATGACCAAAAACCGTCTTGACCCGGAGAGGCTCACCGGGTTTGCCGAGTTCCGGGAGAAAATTCCCCTCTTCAACAAACTTTCCCTGCTCGAGCTGGTCAACCATTACGAAGGCGACTTCCTGCGGGTGCTGGACGACATCATGCCGGTCGGCGTTGACGATCTCGACTACATGGCCACCACTACCGGGACTACCGGGGTCCCCACCCCTTACCCGATGACCAATTTCGACATCCAGAACCTCTGGGGCGAAACCATGGTCCGGGGGGCCTGGCGGGCCGGCATCCGCGCCGAAGACCGGATGCTCTTCTGCTTCGCCCTTTCAATGGTGGTGGCCGGCGTGACCCTGATGATGGGCCTGCAGAAACTGGGCTGCATGGCGATCCCCGTCGGGGCCGAGGCCAAAAGCGAGCGCATCCTGCTGATGCAGAAGCTCTTCCGCGGTACCTTCTACGTCGGCACCCCGTCGCTGGCCGAATACCTGATCGAAAAATGCCCGCAGATTCTTGACCGCGAGGTTAGGGATCTCGGTTTCAAGGCGATGATCCTGGGCGGCGAGCCCGGGGCCGGGATTCCCGAACTCAAGCAGAAACTGGAAAACGCCTACGGCTGCCGCATCTTCGACGCCGGGGCCGGCTTCGGCTTCTCCTGCGATCACGAAGAGTACCAGGGCATGCACTGGGTCGGCGACGACCTCTGCTGGTACGAACTGGTGGATCCCGAAACCAAGGAGCCGATCCCGTTCGAGAACGGGGCCCGCGGCGAGGCCGTTTTCACCACCCTGGTGGGCGACGGCTTCGTCTGGATGCGCCAGTCGATGGGGGACATCCACCAGGTTTTCACCGAGCCCTGCCCCTGCGGCCGCACCGGCTTCCGCTACAAAGTGGTCGGCCGGGCCGACGACATGCTCAAGGTCAAGGGGGTGATGGTCTATCCCAGCCACATCAAGGGGGTGATCAACGAGTTCGTGCCCCGGGTGACCGGCGAGCTGCGGATCATCCTCGATGAGAAGCCGCCGCGGGTGGTGCCGCCCCTGAAGCTCCGGGTTGAACATGCCGAGGGCCTGGCCGGGGCCGAACTCGAGGCCCTGGAAAAAGAGATCGGCGCGGCCATGAGCCGGCGGCTCAAAATCAGCCCCAAAATCATCTGGGCCAAGCCCGGCAGCCTCGAGCGCAGCCACTACAAGGGCAAGGTGTTCGAAAAAAATTACCAGTGATTCAATCCGTACCACCCGCCAGGCGGTCGGCACTGCCGGCCGCCAAAGGATAAACAGTTATGCGTGACGTCTATATCGTCGGGGTCGGCATGACCCGGTTTGGCAAACACCTGGAACGTTCGGAAAAGGATCTCACCGTCGAGGCGGTGCGCACCACCCTCGCGGATGCCGGCATCGGCACCGACAGCATCGAAGCGGCCTGGTTCTCCAACTCGATGTGGGGTTATTTCACCAATCAGCACTGCATCAAGGGGCAGGTGGCCCTCCGGCCCCTGGGAATCCAAGGCATGCCGATCATTAACGTCGAAAATGCCTGCGCCGGGGCCTCGACGGCCCTGCACGGGGCCTGGATGGGGGTAGCCGCCGGGTTGTACGACTGTGCCCTGGCGGTCGGGGTTGAAAAGCTCTACAATGAAGACAAGAACAAGACCTTCAGGGCCTATTCGGCCGGCGTTGACGTGGAGAACATTGTCGAGCACTTTGCCGCCTGGCGGCGGGTGCTGGACAAGCTGGAGCTGGAAATTCCCCCGGACCAGGACAATGCCGGCGACGCCGGCAAAAGCCGCAGCGCCTTTATGGACGTCTACGCCGGCTGGTGCCGCTGGCACATGGCCACCTACGGCACCACCCAGCGGCAGCTGGCGGTGATCGCCAGCAAGAATCATTTTCACAGCACCATGAATCCCTTTGCCCAGTACCAGATGGACATGAGCGTCGAAGAGGTGCTGGCCGGCCGGCCGGTGATCTACCCGCTGACGGTGCCCATGTGCGCCCCGGTGGGGGACGGGTCGGCGGCGGCGGTCGTCTGTTCCGGCGATTTCCTCAAAAAGCTCGACGCTGCCCGGCCGGTCCGCATCCGGGCCTCGGTTCTGGCCTCGGGCACCGACCGTCCCATCGAGGATGAAAAGAACGACATCGGCGCCCGCTGTTCGCGGCAGGCTTACGAGATTGCCGGGGTCGGTCCCGACGACATCGATCTGGCCGAGGTCCACGATGCCACCGCCTTCGGCGAGCTGCACCAGTGCGAGGCTTTGGGCTTCTGTCCCCAGGGCGAGGGTGGTCCCTATGCCGAGTCGGGAGCCACCCGGCTGGGCGGTTCCCGGCCGGTCAACGTTTCCGGCGGCCTGGAGTCGCGCGGCCACCCGGTAGGGGCTTCCGGCCTCGGACAGATTTTCGAGCTGGTTACCCAGCTGCGCCACGAGGCCGGGAAACGCCAGGTTGAGGGCTGCCGCCTGGCCCTGGCCGAAAACGGCGGCGGCAACCTCGGCTTCGAGGAGGCGGCGATGGCCATCCACATCCTGGAAAAAGTCAGCTGACCGTCCTGACAACCAACAAAACCTCCCCAAGGAGAAAAGGTTCATGATCGACTACAAGGTTATCGATTTCCGCTGCCGGCCGCCGATGGCGGCCCAGAAACTGATTTTCGACCTCAAGCTGGGACGCCTGAAATGGCGGAACCGCTTCATCTGTCCCCCTTCCCAGGCGACCCTGCCCTCGATGTACCAGGTTGGCACCGACGAGGGACTTGACCTGCTTTACCAGGAGATGACCGCCGCCGGCATCGACACGATCGTGGTTCCGGGCCGCAATCTTTCCAATCCGCCCAAGGCGGTGGTCAAGGAGTCGGGCATTACCTCGCTCAACGTTACCGACGAGGAGCTGGTGGCGCTTAACCGCCGCTACCAGGGCCGGGCGATCGGCATGCACGGCATCGACGCCGAACAGTCGAGCGAAAAAATTGTTGCCGGCATTGAGAAGGCGGTGCGGGAGCACGGCCTCAGCGGCGCCGTGCTCGAGATCGGCTACAGCGTCGACGAGGCCGGCCGGCCGCTGCAGCTCAACGACCGCCGGCTGTACCCGATCTACGAAACCATGATCCGGCTCGACAAGCCGCTGATGCTCCAGAGCGGCATCTACGCCGGCCACGACATCGACGCCAACAACTGGCCGCCGCTCGACCGGGTGATGCAGGACTTCCCCGGCCTGAAAATGATTCTCGCCCACGGCGGCTACCCCCGGGTTCTTGATGCCATCGCCCTCTGCGTCAAGCATCCGAGCCTTTACATCTCGCCCGACATCTACTGCTTCTTTCCCGGCGGGCGGCTCTACATCGACGCCATCAGCCAGCTGCCGGACCAGCCTGGACCTGACCCTGGCCTTTCCCCTCGACCGCGAGGTGATGGCCAACTATCTCTACCACAACGCCGCCCGGGTGTTGGAACTCAGCGATTAAATCCGGGCCGTACCAACGGCACCGGCCAATGGTGATAAACTCAAACCCGCCAACTATGAGGTAAACAGCAATGGTCAACAAAGAAGATTTCATCGGCAAGATCATCGATTTCCGGCTGCGGCCGCCCACCTCCCCCTACAAGGGTTTCTTTCCCGAAGGGATTGTCCGCTTTGCCAACTACCGCTTTGGGGTCGATACCCCGGCGTCGTATGAAAAGAGTCTCGAAAGCGAAACCGGGGAAGCCGACCAGGCGGCCCTGGAAATGCTCTACCAGGAGATCGACCGGGCCGGCATTCGCTTCGGCCTGATGAACGGCCGCCACTCCCACATCCTGGGGCTCTCCTGCCATGTCAGCGACGAGTACCTTGCCGAGCTTTCCCAGGCCTCGGGCGGCAAGCTCCAGGGCCTGGCCGGGGTTGACGGCGACGTACCCTTTGAAGAGACGGCGGCCGGTCTCGAGCGGGCCATCAACGAACTTGGCCTCAAGGGTCTCTGTATCGAGCCCGGCCTTTTCCGGGAGCCAATGTACGCCGATGACGAGCGCCTGATGCCGCTTTACGAAAAATGCGACGAGCTCGAAGTCCCGGTGCTGATGATGACCGGACCGTTTGCCGGTCCCGACCTCACTTACACCGACCCGGTCCGCTTCCAGCATGTCGCCCAGACCTTCCCTGACCTGCCCCTGGTTCTCGGCCACGGCGCCTACCCCTACGTCAACGAGGCGATTGCCGCGGCGATGAAATCGAGCGCCATCGGCTCCGGCGGCATTTTCCTGTCGCCCGACGTCTACATGTTCTCGGCCGGCGGCGACCAGTTTGTCAAGGGCATCGAGTGGCTGCCCGACCGCTTCCTTTTCGGCAGCGCCTATCCCTTTGGCAACTGCGAGCAGCATCTGGAAAGAACCTTCGAGCTGCCCCTCAGCGAAGAGGCGATGGCCCGCTATCTCTACGAGAATGCCGAGGACCTGCTGGACCTGTAAAACGCCGGCTTCGGGCGGTTGGCAGGCTTTGCCGGCCGGCCTGAAGCTTGCCCAGCGGGAAACTTTGCCGCCGGCCGGTTTTTCGCGAAACC
>JAFDMG010000055.1 GCA_019306045.1 Deltaproteobacteria bacterium
GGCTGCCAGGGACTCCAAGGCCGTCCCGATCCGCTTGCCGTTGCCGTTGCTGCCATAACCGTCGGCAGTGCGGTGCAGGGAGTAGTAGAGGCTGCCGTCGAGGAAGGAAAGCAGACTGCTGCCGCCGGCCTTGTCGGCGCAGAAATCGTCGATAAAGCTATTGATGTCTTCCTGGGTGTAGAGCCCCCGTTCGAGGGTGGCGGCGGACCAGTGCTCGAAATCCGCCGGGGAAAGCTGGATGGTGGCCGCCCGGGCGGGTCCGGCAAGCAAAAGGAAAACAAACAACATCGACAGGCTGACCTGCAACAATTTTTTCATAATATCCTCCCAACAAAATTATCGCTTTTTACCTGTTTATGGTTAGCAATATTTATGCCACATTTTATGGTAGGTATAAAATGAAATAAAATCAGGTAATTACAATTTTATCTGTTTTGCAAGTCCCGATAAAAGGTCAAACGTGGCATTTTTTTACCCATTTTATGTAATCTTTTTCCACTAAAAAATCAATCGGCTGGCACTTTTTTTATCGCTTTGGTTGTGTTTCCTGTCGAACCCTTGTCATTTTCCTAACAGACCCGACGGGGAAAAACAAGTCAGAGGGCGAATTTTTTGCCCGGACGGCAAAGTTTTCGGAGTTGCCGCCCCCGGTTTGCCGCCAGAAAAAAAGTGGAAAAGTAGAGCAATTCATGTTAAGGCGTCTGAAGAAAGGCAGGAGGTTGATCATGGGCAGTCAACAGGTAATCTGGGCTCCCTGGAGGATGTCCTACATTCTCAACGGAGACAAGAAATCGCGGCGCAACCAGTGCCTGTTCTGCCAGTTGGCGGCCGAGGACAATGACCGGGAAAACCTGATTCTCTACCGGGGGGAACATGCCTACATCCTGATGAACCGCTTTCCCTACAACAACGGTCACCTGCTCATTATTCCCTACGTTCACACCGATGACCTCAACGCTTTGCACCCGGAGGAATACCGGGAGCTGACGGAACTGTTCCGGCGCTCCATTGCCGCCCTCAAGGAAGCTCTGCGGGCCGACGGTTTCAACGGCGGCATCAACCTGGGCAAGATCGCCGGGGCCGGCATCGACACCCACCTGCATTTTCACCTGGTCCCCCGCTGGCAGGGGGATTACAATTTCATGCCGGTGATCGCCGAGACCAAGGTCATGCCCCAACACCTGCAACAGACTTACGAACATTTGCAGCAATATTTCACCAAGGAAAGGATGGCTTGCTGATGCGGTACGTAAAAATATTTTTCCTGCTGTTTTTCCTGACCCTTATGCTGGTTTTCGTTTTCGAGAACGTGCAGGCGCTGTCCGCTCCGGTCAACCTGCGCTACGATTTTCTCTTTCTGAGCCTGGGGCCGTTTGCCATCCCACTGTACGCCCTGCTTTTCGCGGCCTTGTTTGCCGGTGCCCTGCCCCTGGCGCTGGCTGACTTTTTCCTGCTTTTTCGCCAGCGGCGGCAAATGAAGAAAAAGGACAAGCGGATTGCCGAACTGGAAAGCGAGTTGGAAAAGTTCCGCAACCTGCCCCTGACCGAAACCACGGAAATCGAACCGGCGGCGCCGGCGGAAAAACCCGCCGAGCCGCAGCCAGAGTCCTGAAGTCTTGGAGATTTCCCTGTTTGCCGGGCTTGCCGGTTTATTTATTCTGTTGGCGGTCCTGGTGTTCACGCTGCTGGCCCGGCGGCGGCAGGCAAAACGGCGGCCGCCGGCCGGCAAGACGGCCGACAAGGCCCTGGAACCGGAACCGGGAGAAACCGACCGGCTTTTACATTCCTATTTCAAGGGCCTTTCCTATGTCCTTTCCAATGACACCGACCGGGCGGTAGCCGAGTTTATCAAGGTTGCCCAGGTCAACTCGGCCACCAGTGAAATCTACCTTGCCCTCGGCCAGCTGTTTCGCAAAACCGGGGAGATCGAGCGGGCCATCCGCATCCACCGCAACCTGCTGCTGCGCAGTTCCCTGCCCGCCAACATCAGGCTGCAGACCATCTTTGAAATCGGGCTTGACTACAAGCAGGCGGGCCTGATTGACCGGGCCCGGCAGACCTTCGAGGAACTGCTGGACGAGGCCCCAACTTTTGTCGAGGCTCTCACCGAACTGGGTTCAATCTACGAACTTTGCCGCGAATGGGACAAGGCCATCGAGGTGCAGAAAAAGCTGGCGGCCCTGGGCGACCACGAGAGTGAACATGTCCTGGCCCATCTGACCACCGAGATGGCCAAGGAATATGAACTGGCGGGCGATTGGCAGCGGGCCCTGAAGCTTTACCGCCGGGCCATCGAGATTGACCCCGGCTGTATCGATGCCTGGCTCCACCTGGGCGATCTGCAGCTGCAGCAGGGACAGACAACGGAGGCCGTCGCCGCCTGGGAAAGGGGTTTTGCCATCAATCCCGACCTCGCCTCGTTGACTGTGTCCCGGCTGGCGGCCCTGCCGGCCGACCAGGCCCGCGCCAGCCAGGAAAAGTTCTTCCAGACCAATCTGCAGGCATACGGCGGCAATGTCAATTTCATTGCCGCCTATATCAATTTCCTCATTGACGAAGGCAAATATGCTGAAGCAGCCGGCCGCATTAAAGAAATGCTGGTCAGACGTCCCGATTGCGCCGCCCTCTTCCAGCTGACCGGCAGACTGGTACACGTCGCCGCCGGCCATCCAGAATGCCGTGATCTACTGCCGCTTTTTTTCAGCCGCTTCCAGCCGGTCGACAAACCGTACCAGTGCGGCAATTGCGGCTGTTACTTGGAAGAGGTGGTGTGGAAATGTCCCAAGTGCGCCCACTGGGATACGGTGGCCCCGAGATGATTTTCGATGGATAATCGCCGTTTCAAACGCTTCCCCTGCCAGTTGCAGCTGCGGTTTCAACTCTGTCAGACCGGCGGCCGCATGGTGGGACCCTACCAGGGCCGGACAATCAATTTCAGCGCCGGCGGCCTTCTGCTGACCACCAGTTGTCCCCTGCTGCGCTTTGGCCACCTGATCGCGATCAAGTTTATCCAGGGTGGTTTGCCTTCGCCGCCGGCGGAATATTTTGCCCGGGTGATCCGGGTCAAGCACCTGGAAACTCCCCTGCCCCGCCAGCTCTACCGGGTGGCCGCCGACTTTCGCTTTATCAACGAGGCCCGGCGGGCGGAAATCGTCGCCTTCCTGAACCGCTGCCTGCTCAACCGGTAGTAGCTCAATCCCGACCCGCGCCGGGCAGGCGCAGTGAGCCAATGAATTCCCCGATGCCGGTACACCCCTGTTCCCGGAGATATTTTTCGATGCCTTCGACCACCTCGACGGTAATCGCCGGATTGACAAAATTGCAGGTGCCGATCTGAATGGCCGCGGCGCCCACCAGCAGGAATTCCAGGGCGTCCGTCGCCGAGGCAATGCCCCCGATGCCGATAACCGGCACGTTTACCGCCTGCACCACCTGGTAAACCGCCCGCAGGGCCACCGGCTTGATGGCCGGTCCGGACAGACCGCCCGTCAGGTTGGCCAGCACCGGTTTCCGGGTCCGCAGATCGACCGCCATGCCGGTCAGGGTATTGATCAGCGACAGGCAGTCGCTGCCGGCCGCCGCCACCGCCCGGGCGATGTCGGTGATGTCGGTGACGTTGGGAGTCAGCTTGGTGATCAGCGGCAGCGAGGTTTCCCGGCGCACCGCGGCCACCAGTTCGGCGGCCATTTTGGGATCGGTGCCGAACTGCAGGCCGCCGGCTTTGACGTTGGGGCAGGAAATGTTGATTTCCAGGGCGGCGATGCCCGTTTCCCGTTCGAGGATGGCGGCCAGGGCCGCGTAATCGGCCGGCGACTGCCCGAAGATGTTGACAATCACCGTGGCGCCGGCAGCCCGCAGGCCGGGCAGTTCCCGGGCCAGGAAGGCCTCGACGCCGATATTCTCCAGGCCGATGGCGTTCAGCATGCCGCATGGGGTTTCCACGATCCGGACCGGATCGTTGCCCCTCTGCGGCCGCAGGGAGATCCCCTTGGTCACCAGGGCCCCCAGCCGGGCCAGGTCCAGGTACGGGGCATACTCCCGGCCGTAGCCGAAAGTGCCGGAAGCGCTGATTACCGGGTTTTTCAGCACCAGTCCCGGCGCCAGCTGCACCTGCAGGTCAACCTTGGCTTTTCCTTTTTTTACCATGGCAACATCGCCGCCGGGAAGACCGGGCCGTCGAGACAGACTTTCAGCCAGGAGCCGCTGCCGTCATCTTCCTTTTTCCTGGTGACACAGCCGAGACAGGCACCGAAACCGCAGGCCATCCGGCTTTCAAGACTGAGATAGGTCCGGCAGTGGCGGCCGGCAGTCAGCCGGCAGACGGCCCGCAGCATCGGCAGCGGCCCGCAGGAGAAAACCAGCGGCTCCGCCGCCTCCCACGCCGCCAGCAGCCCGGTCAGCGGGGCGGTCACCAGGCCCTGCTGTCCCCGGCTGCCGTCCTCGGTGGCCAGCAGGAACCGCAGCCCCTGGCGGGCCAGGTCTTCCAATAGCTCCACGTAAACCAGCTCCGCCGCCGAGCGGGCCCCGAGAACCAGCGCCAGGTCCTCCAGGGGCCAGCCGCGCTGCCGGCAGTGGTCGAGCAGGCTGAGCAGGGAAGCGATACCCAGGCCACCGGCAACCATGATGACTTTGCCGGGGGGCTCCAGGAGGTCCAAGGGATAGCCGTTGCCCAACGGACCATGGATCGGCACCAGTTCACCCGGCCGCAGGTGCTGAAGGATGGTGGTGCCCCGGCCGACCACCTTAATGGCCAATTCAAATTCGTCCTCAGAAGCAAAAACCCGGGCGACGCTGAAAGGCCGCCTGAGCAGCGGGTCGTGGCTGACCGCCTCGGGAATGCCGACCATGACGAACTGTCCGGGAATGAACTGGTCGCCAAAGCGGCCGTCGCCGGCCAGGCGGACGGTGAAAATGCCGGCATTGATCTCCTGCCGGCTCTTGACCTCGGCATAAAATAGTCTCATGGGGAATAGGTTTCTTTCCGTAGTTCCGCCGCCATGACCAGGGCATCCTCGCCATTGTCGGAGTAGTAGCCCCGCCGCCGGGCGATTACGCTAAATCCCCGGGCCAAGTATAATTCCCGGGCCGGCAGGTTGCCGGCCCGTACCTCGAGGAAAAGCCGCTTGACCTGGCGCCGGCTCAGCTGCCGCGCCAGCCGGTCCAGGAGAGCGCTGCCGATCCCCAGGCAGCGTTTTCGGGGGTGCACGGCAATTTTCAGCAGTTCCGCTTCATCCAGGCAACAGCGGCTTGCCAGATACCCTGCCAGACAGCCGTCGAGACGGGCAACCAGCAGAATTGCCGCCGGACACTGGAATTCCTCGACAAGCTGTTCCCGGCTCCAGGGCCGGGGAAAAGAACTCCTTTCAAGGGTAAAAATTTCCTCCAGGTCGGCGGCGGCCGCACCCTGAATTAAGATGTCCTTGCCGTTCAGCCCGTCAGCCACGACCGCAGTCGGTGGGATCCCCGGCCAGCTTGTCAAGGGCGTGGGGCAAGGCCGGCAGGACCACCGCGAGGCACTCCCGGGCGGCCTTGACACTCCCCGGCAGGTTAATGATCAGGGATCCCCGGCGGATGCCGGCCACTGCCCGGGAGATCATCGCGTGGGGGGTGATCTTGCGGCTTTCCTGGCGCATGGCCTCGGTAAACCCGGGCGCCGGCCGCTCGATGACCGCCGTGGTGGCCTCGGGGGTGACGTCCCGGGGGGAGAAGCCGGTGCCGCCGGTGGTGAGAATCAGGGAAATTCCCTCGTCCGCCCAAGCGGTCAGGGCGGCGGCAATCCGTTCCCGTTCATCGGGGACCACCCGCCGGGCCACCACGGTGAAACCCAAGCCGCTGGCGGCCAGGTCTTTTTCGAGCTGCGGTCCGCTTTCATCCGGCCGCTGGCCGGCATAACCGCGGTCGCTGACCGTGAGCACGGCAGCCCTATACTTCATGGTTGTTGATCCCCGCCTGCAGGAGCATGTATTCGACGCTGTCCACCAGGGCCTGCCAGCTGGCTTCGATGATGTTCTGGGAAACCCCCACCGTGCCCCATTTGTTGCCTTCGTCGTCCTGGGACTCGATCAGCACCCGGGTCACCGCCTTGGTCCCCTTGTCCGAGGAGAGAATGCGCACCTTGTAGTCGGTCAGCTTGACCTTTTTCAGGACCGGGTAAAATTTCTCCAGGGCCTTGCGCAGGGCTTTGTCGAGGGCATCCACCGGTCCGTCGCCGATGGCCGCCGTGTGTTCAACATGCTTGTTGACCCGGACCATCACCGTGGCCTCGGAAATGGGCGCCCGGCTGCGGCGCAGCTTCTCGACGATCACCCGGGAACCCATGAGGGTGAAAAACGGCTTGTAGGTGCCCATGGTCTTCTTAACCAGCAGTTCGAAGGAAGCCTCGGCTCCCTCGAACTGGAAGCCCCGGTCCTCCAGCTCCTTGATCCGTTCAAGGATTTTGCGGGTCTGGCTGTCGTCGCCGACATCCAGGTTGTATTCCTGGGCTTTATAGAGGATGTTGCTGCGCCCGGAAAGGTCGGAGACCAGCACCCGCCGCCGGTTGCCGACCCAGTCGGGTGAGATGTGCTCGTAGGTCAGGGGGTCTTTCTGGACGGCACTGACGTGGATGCCGCCCTTGTGGGCGAAAGCGCTGATGCCGACGAACGGCTGCCGGTTGTTGTGCTGGCGGTTGGCGATCTCGTCAACGTAGCGGGAGAGGAAAACCAGTTTCTGGAGGTTTTCCCGGGGCATCACCTTGTAGCCCATTTTCAGCTGCAGGTTGGGAATGATGGAGATCAGGTTGGCGTTGCCGCAGCGTTCGCCAAAACCGTTGATGGTCCCCTGCACCTGGGTGACGCCATGGGACACCGCCACCAGGGAATTGGCCACCGCCACGTCGGAGTCGTTGTGGACGTGGATGCCCAGCTCCACTTCCCGGCCGAGGGCCTGCCAGACCTGGTCGATGATCTCTCCCAGCTCCAGGGGCAGGGTGCCGCCGTTGGTGTCGCAGAGCACCAGGCAGTCGGCGCCGCCGCGGACGGCCGCCTGCAGGGTGGCAATGGCATACTCGGGGTTGTGCTTGAAGCCGTCGAAAAAATGCTCGGCGTCGTAGATGACTTCGGTCAGCCGCCCTTTGAGATATTTCAGGGTGTCCTCGATCACTTCGAGGTTGTCGTCCAGACCGATGTTGAGGGCGTTGGTGACGTGGAAATCCCACGATTTGCCGAAGATCGTTGCCACCGGCGCCCCCGATTCGAGAATCGCCTGCAGGTTGGCGTCCTCGGCGGCCGGGTTGTCAAACCGGCGGGTGCTGCCGAAGGCGGTCACCCTGGTGTTTTTCAGCCGGACATTCCTGATCTTCTTGAAAAAATTCATATCCTTGGGGTTGGAACCCGGCCAGCCGCCCTCGATGTAATGGATGCCGAAATCGTCCAGCTTGCGGGCGATCCTCACTTTGTCGTCGGCCAGCAGGGAGATGTCCTCGGCCTGGGTGCCGTCCCGGAGGGTGGTATCGTAGATCTTGATCCGTTTTTTCATCGTCACTCTTCCTCCTGCGCCAGCTCCCGGTCCAGCTGGAATTCATCGTGCAGCACCCGGACCGCCAGCTCGGTGTACTTGTCCTCCACCACGCAGGAGACCTTGATCTCCGAGGTGCTGATCATCTGGATATTGATGTTTTCCCGAGCCAGGGCGGCGAACATCCGAGAGGCGACGTTGGCGTGGGTGCGCATGCCGATGCCGACGATGGAAACCTTGGCCACGTGTTCGTCGCCGGCCACGTTCTCCGCCCCGATCTCCCGGCAGATACCGCTGACAATCTCCAGAGAGCGCTGGAAGTCGTCCTTGGGCACCGTGAAGGTCAGATCGGTGGAGTTGTCGGCGGAAACGTTCTGAATGATCATGTCGACCACGATGCCGCGCTCGGCGATGGCCGAGAAAATGGCCGCCGCCACCCCCGGCCGGTCGGGCACCCCGTGGATGGTAATCTTGGCCTCGTTTTTATTGTAGGCAATGCCGGATACAATGGCTTTTTCCATTGCTTTGTCCTCCTTGCAGACCAGTGTCCCCTCCACCTCGGAAAAACTGGAGCGGACATGGATTGGAATGGCGTATTTCTTGGCAAACTCCACCGAGCGGATCTGCAGCACCTTGGCCCCCTGGCTGGCCAGTTCCAGCATCTCGTCGTAGGAGATCCGCGCCAGCTTGCGGGCCCGGCGGCAGACATTGGGATCGGTGGTGTAGATGCCGTCGACGTCGGTGTAGATTTCACAGACATCGGCCTGGAGGCCGGCGGCGATGGCCACGGCGCTGGTGTCGGAACCGCCGCGCCCCAGGGTGGTGATGTTGCCCCGCTCGTCGATACCCTGGAAGCCGGCTACCACCACGATCCGGTCATCGGCCAGGGCCTGCCGGATGCGGTCGGAGTCGATCTTCTTGATCCGGGCCCGGGTGTGGGCGTTGTCGGTCAGCACCTGGACCTGGTGGCCGAGAAAGGAACATGCCTTCTCCCCCATGGTCTCAATGGCCATGGCCAGTAGGGCGATGGACACCTGCTCGCCGCTGGCCACCAGAACGTCCAGTTCCCGTTCGTTGAGCTCCCTGTTTTGCGGGGCCAGCTGCCGGGCCAGCTCCAGCAGGCGGTCGGTCTCGCCGGCCATCGCCGAAACCACGACGATCACCTGGTGGCCCTGCCGCTTGGTTTTGATCACCCGGCGGGCGACATTTTTGATCCGTTCGATGCTGCCCACCGAGGTGCCGCCGTATTTCTGTACTACCAGTGCCATGATTTCACCCTTTTCCGCTCATGCCGCTCCTGATGGTAATCAGGCGTTCCCGTTCGCCGATGATGGCCAGGTTGACGGCGGTCACCATCATCCCGGCCAGCAGCGCCGCCGCTTTTGCCGGCCACTCGATCACGATTACCCCCGGCCGTTCCAGGTACTCCTCGAAACCGATCTCCAGCAGTTCGTCGGCTGCCGCCAGCCGGTAGAGGTCGAAATGGAACAGCGGCAAGCGGCCGGGATATTCGTTGACCAGCGTGAACGTGGGGCTGTTGACGTAATACCAGTCAGCCACTGCCAGCCCCCTGGCGATGCCCTTGGTCAACATGGTTTTGCCGCTGCCCAGGTCGCCTGTCAGGGTAAAAACATGGCTCCCGGCTTCAAGGCCGCAGCTCAGGCTTTCACCCACGTCCAGAGTTGCTTCCGGCGACGCCGTTCTGACTGTCCTTTTCTTAATCAATTCCGGCAAAATAATCAATCC
>JAFDMG010000056.1 GCA_019306045.1 Deltaproteobacteria bacterium
CTTTTCCTCCATTTCCCGACCAATCAGGTGCCGGTTGTAGGCGGCCAGGATGTCGCCCCGGGAAACCATGCCGATAACCCGCTTGGGGTTCTGGTCATCGACCACCGGCAGGTAGTCGATATTCCGGTAGCCGATCTTCTTGATGGCGGTATCGAGGTTGTCGCTGGCCTTGACAGTCACCACGTTGGGAATCGCCAGCTCCTTGGCCACGATCAGCTCCTCGAGACCCTGTTCGTAGACCAGCTCCCGCACGTCCTGGAGACTGATAATTCCCGACAGGTTGCCGTGGCGGTCAACCACCGGAAAGGTGGTATTGCGGGAACGGGGAATAAACTGAAGAATGGTTTTCAGCTTCATGTCCTCGGGGATGGTCTCCACCGGCCGGTCCGGCATGATATCGGCAATTTTGATTGACTTCAGGACGTTGACTTCGCGCCCCTCCTCCAGATAAATCCCTTCCCGGGCCAGGCCGTAGGTATCGATGCTTTCCTTCTCAAGGCTCCGGGCGATCAGCGTCCCCACCACGGTGGCGAACATGGCCGGCAGGATAATCTGGTACTGGTTGGTCAGTTCATAGGCCAGGAAGATGGAGGTCATGGGGGCGTGGGTAACCGCCGAGAGGAAGGCCCCCATGGCGACAATGGCATAGCCGTCGTAGCTGACCACCAGATGGGGCAGGAAATGGTTGGCCAGGCTGCCGCAGGTCTCGCCGATCATCGTGCCGATGAACAAAATGGGGGCAAACAGGCCGCCGGCGCCGCCCGAACCCAAAGTCACCGAGGTGGCCAGCATCTTCATGAAGATCAGCGGCAGCACCACGTACCAGAGCCGCTGGTTCAGCAGCACTTCGCCCATGAAGTGGTAGACGTCGCCCATGACCTGGGGAAAGACGATGCCGATGAGGCCCACCAGCAGGCCGCCGAGAATCGGCTTGCACCAGAAAGGCAGGGGCAGGTCCCGGAAGGCGTCCTGGACCCAGTAGAAGGAACGGATAAAGAGGACGGCCAGGAAGCCGATGATCACGCCCATGAGGCTGTAGACGAGGATTTCGGAAAAGCTGCTCATGGTGAAGGCGGGCACCGAAAAGAAGGAAGCCTCGCCAAAAACGATGCGGGTGAAAACGACGGCGGTGGCCGAGGAGATGACCACCGGGGCAAACACCGCCAGGTCCAGTTCGCCCATGAGGATGATTTCGAGGGCGAAAAAAACCCCGGTGATCGGGGCATTGAAGGTGGCGGCAATGCCGCCGGCAACCCCGCAGGCAATCAGCAGCCGGATGCGGCGGGCGCCGAGGGAGAAAAGCTGGCCGACGATATAGCCCAGGGTGCCGCCGATTACGGCGATCGGCCCTTCCTGCCCGGCCGAACCGCCGGTGCCGATGGTCACCGCCGGCGCCACCATCTTGATGAAAACGCTGCGTTTCTTCAGGACGCCGCTGCCGAGGTTGACGGTCTTGAGAAAATTGGGCAGGCTGTAGCCGGACACCTGGCCGGGGAACAGCAACTCGAGAAAAACAATCAGCAGGCCGCCAAACATGGGAATCAGCGGCAGCAGCAGCCGGTGCCAGCCGCCGGCGTCGATCTGCAGCCAGTGCCAGCCGTTGAGGAAGATATACTCGTGGCAGAGATCAATGCACTTGCGCAGCCCCAGGTTCCCCAGGCCGCTGAGCAGACCGATCAGCAGCGCCAGGAAAATGAAAAAATAATTTTCCGATATCGTCAGGCGCCGGCGCAGGTAGGAAACGGCATTCTGGAATTTCAGCAGTAATTTCTGGGAGTTCAATGGCTCTGCTCAGGGATCAACGGGGTTGTCACGGCCACCACCCGGTGCCGGCGGGCCGGGATCGGGCAAAATCCGAGTAAAATTCAGGGGCAAAGGATAAACCAGAACACCGCAACTGTCAATAAATTAGCGGGCCCGGCACCGGGGCGGAAACCACAAAAAAACAGCGACCCGCAGTTGGCGGCCGCTGTTTGCCGGCATATGGCGGCGAAAAAAGCCTAGTATTTGCCGTAAATGTAGTCCTGCAGGTACTTGATCGTCGTCTGCTGCTCCTTGGTCATCTGCCGGGTCAGGTCGAGGATGGAAACCACGCCCACCAGCCGACCGCCGTCCATCACCGGCAAGTGGCGGCAACGCTTTTCGGCCATCACCGCCATGCACTCCTCCACCGACTGGTCCGGCGTCGCCACCACCACCTTGTCCGACATAATTTCATCCACGCGGGTGGTATTGGACGCCTTGCCCTGGAGGATCACCTTGCGCAGGTAGTCCCGCTCGGTGATAATCCCCACCAGCTGGCCGTTGTCGAGAACCACCAGGCCGCCGACATTCTGATCGGCCATCAGCTTGATGGCCTCGTAGACGGTCGCCCCCCGGTCGATGGTGTAAACCTGGTTGCCTTTGCCTTTCAACACGTCGGATATTTTAGCCATCGGCGCTCTCCCTCCCCCACTGCGGCATTAACAAAAATCACACTCCCTAAATGGTTAAGATATTCCGCCGTCCCTGTCAAGGAGATTTATCGGCCGCGGACTCGGCAGTGCCGGGAAAGAGGCTACTCCACGGTGACGCTCTTGGCCAGGTTGCGCGGCTGATCGACGTCCGTCCCCTTGAAAACCGCGGTATAATAGGCCAAAAGCTGCAGGGGCACGGTATACACCAGCGGGTTGAGCAGTTCCCCGGCCTCTTCGATGCCGACCACCTCGGCGCTGAACTCGGCGACTTTCCGGTCGCCGGCCGCCGTGAAGGCGATCACCCTGCCGTCCCGGGCCACCACTTCCTGGAGATTGTTCAGCACTTTTTCGTAGTGGCGGTCGTGGGGGACCAGCACCACTACCGGCAGGTGCTCGTCGATGAGGGCAATGGGACCGTGCTTCATCTCGCCGGCGGGATAACCCTCGGCGTGGATGTAGGAGATCTCCTTCAGTTTCAGCGCCCCCTCCAGGGCAATGGGATAGTTCAGTCCCCGGGCCAGGTAGAGGTAGTCGCTGGCCCGATGGTAGCGGCGGGCAATTTTCTCCAGCCGCGGCGCCAGTTCCAGGACTTTTTCCAGCAGCAGGGGCAGATGCAGCAGGCCGGCCACCTGGGAGGCGATCTCCTCCTCCGTCATCGTCTGCCGGGCGGCAGCCATGTCCAGGGCCAGCAGCAGCAGGCAAACCAGCTGGGTGGTGAAGGCCTTGGTGGAGGCGACGCCGATTTCCGGCCCGGCATGGGTGTAAAGCACGCCGTCGGACTGGCGGGCGATGCTGCTGCCCATGACGTTGCAGATGGAGAGGATCTTCGCTCCCTTGCCCTTGCCTTCCTGGAGCCCGGCCAGGGTGTCGGCCGTCTCCCCGGACTGGGAAATGGCGATCAGCAGGGTCTGCTCGTCGATCAGGGGATCCCGGTACCGGAATTCCGAGGCGATGTCCACCTCGGTGGGAATCCGCGCCAGGCTTTCGAGCCAGAATTTGCCCACCAAGCCGGCATGCCAGGAGGTGCCACAGGCCAGGATAACCACCCGGTTCACCCGGCGCCAGTCGTCGTGGCTGAAGCCGACTTCGTGCAGCTCCACCTGGCGGCGGTTTTCCGCCACCCGGCCCAGCAGGGTGTTGCTGACCGCCTGGGGCTGTTCAAAGATCTCCTTGAGCATGAAATGCTTGTAGCCGCCCTTTTCGGCCATGATCGGGTCCCAGGTGACCCGGTGAATCTCCTTGCGGCATTCCCGGCCGTCAGCGATGTTCATCACCACCATGCCGTCGGGCCGACAGACGGCCATTTCGTCGTCGTCGAGAAAAATTACCTCCCGGGAATAGGCCAACAGGGCCGGGATGTCGGAAGCCAGATAATATTCACCCTGCTGCTCGCCGTAGGCGGCCACCAGGGGACTGCCCTTGCGGGCGGCGATCATCGTCTGCGGCTCCTGCTCGTAGAGGATTCCCAAGGCGAAGGCCCCCCGCACCCGGGACAGGGCGGCCCGCACGGCGGCCGGGAAATCCCGCCCGCCCTCGATCTCCCGGGCAATCAGGTGGCTGATGATCTCGGTATCGGTCTCCGAGGAAAAATGATGGCCGGCGGCTTCCAGCTCGCCGCGCAGGGAGATGTAGTTCTCGACAATGCCGTTGTGGACCACCACCACCCCGTGATAGACGTGGGGATGGGCATTGGGTTCGGTGGGCCGGCCGTGAGTGGCCCACCGGGTGTGGCCGATGGCGGGCGAACCGGCCAGGTCGGCCTGCAGCAGTTTCTTCTGCAGCTCGCGCAGCTTGCCGACGCTGCGGCAGATGGCCAGTTCGCCGTCGACGAAAGTTGCGATCCCGGCGGAATCGTAACCCCGGTATTCCAGTTTCTGCAGGCCGTCCATGACCACCGGCACCCCGTCCCTGGGGCCCAGGTACCCGACAATTCCACACATGCGGCTACTCCTTTTCCTTTTTGGCCGTGCGATAGGCCATGCCCCGGTCCCGGTAGACCACCTGCCGGGAGCGGGTGGTGGCCACGGCATTGGCGGGCACATCCTTGGTTATGGTGCTGCCGGCCCCCACCAGAGCATCCCGGCCGATGGTCACCGGGGCCACGAACTGGGTGTCGCTGCCGACGAAAACCCCGTCCTCGATCACGGTCTGGTATTTGTTGAAGCCGTCGTAATTGCAGGTGATGGTGCCGGCGCCGATGTTGACGCCGCGGCCGATACGGGCGTCGCCCAGGTAGGAGAGATGGGAAGCCTTGCTGCCCGCTCCCAGCTCCGCTTTCTTGACCTCGACGAAATTGCCCACCTTGACTTCCCGGCGCAGCACGGTGCCGGGGCGCAGGCGGGCGAAGGGCCCCACCTGGCAGCCCTCCTCCACCTCGGCGCCTTCGAGGACGGAATAGGGCATGATGCGGACCCCGTCGGCCAGCCTGACATCGCTGAGAACCGCGCCGACCCCCAGGTGGCAGCCGCGGCCGATCTCCGTGCGCCCCCGCAGCACCACGCCCATCTCGATGGTGGTATCCTGGCCGATCCGCACCTGCGGTTCGATCAGCACCTGGTCGGGGAAGCTGATGCTGACCCCGGCCAGCTGCCACTGCTCCCGGATGCGGCCGGCCAGCACCTGCTCGGCCCGGGCCAGCTGCCGCCGGTCGTTGATTCCCTGGATTTCATCCGGGTCGCCGGCGTCCAGCCAGGCCACCGGCAGACCGGCTTCCCGGGCCTTGGCCACCATGTCGGTGAGGTAATACTCTCCCTGGGCGTTTTGACAGTCGATGGCGGCCAGCACCCGGCGCAGGAAGGCGGCATCAACGCAGTAGGTGCCGGAATTGATCCGGTTGATGGCCAGTTCCGCCGCCGTGGCGTCCCGGGCCTCGACAATCCTCTCCAGCTCGCCGGCCCCGTCGACCACCACCCGGCCGTAGGCCCCGGCCTCGGCCAGCACCGCGGTGAGAACGGTCACCGCTGCCTGCCGCTCCCGGTGCCGATCAAGCAGCGCCGCCACCGTGGCGGTCCGCAGCAGCGGCACATCACCGCAGAGGATGATCACCGGTCCGGAAAAAGCCGCCAGTTTTTCCATGGCGGCCGCCGCCGCGTCGGCGGTGCCCCGCTGCTGCCGCTGCCAGGCGAAAACGGCCCCCGGCCAGGCGGCGCCCACGGCCGCCTCGACCGCTTCCCGGCCGTTGCCCACCACCACCACCGGCTGCTCGATGCCGAGATCGGCCAGCAGCCGCAGGGGATAAAAAAGCATCGGCTGCCCCAGCAGGGGGTGCAGCACCTTGGGAAGTGCCGATTTCATTCTCGTTCCCTGGCCGGCCGCCAGGATCATCGCCGCCACTGCCGCCATTTTTCCTCACTCCCGTACAGTCAAGGTTGTCAAAACACGCTTGCCAACCGTCAAGAAATGCCGCGCTGAAAAAGCCATCTAACCAGCCACCGCCAAAGCGGCGGCCCTTGGCAAGGGCCTTCTATCTCTTCGGCAGGCCAGGGAAAAATTTTATCCACTTCCCGGGAGCCGCCGCCGTTGCCTGCCAACATACTTTAAGTATACAGTTCTCGGCAATAAAAAAAGGCGGGGCCACAGCCCCGCCTTGGTTTCATCTGGCATGAAAAGTTTTTACTTTATCTTGGCGATGTGGATGCGGTTCAGGGCCCGCTCCAGGGCGGCCCGCTCCTCGAAAAAGGCCTTGTCTTCCGGCGACAGCCGGGAAAGCTCGGCCTCGGCCCGCTTCAGGGCCCGCTCCGCCCGGGCGATGTCAATTTCGCTCGGCAGTTCGGCCGCGTCCAGCAGGGCAATGACATGGTGATAACCGACTTCGGCGTAGCCGTTGGTCACCGCCACGTGAAACAACTGGTTGTTTTTCCGGTACAGCAGGTCGCCGATCCTGATCTTGGTCAGGAAAGGGGTATGGCCGGGAAGTACGCCGAACTGCCCCTCTTCCCCGGGGGCAATCACCTCGTCCACTTCTTCGGCCAGTACCTTGCGGTAGGGGGTTACAACCTCGAGCAGGATCTTGTCAGTTTCCATCGGTATTCCTATGCCTTAAACGCCAAGTTTCTTTGCTTTTTCCTGGGCTTCCTCGATGGTTCCCACCATGTAGAAAGCCTGCTCCGGCAGATCGTCGTGCTTGCCCTGGACGATCTCGTCGAAGCTGCGGATGGTATCGGACAACTTGACATAGACCCCCGGCGTACCGGTGAATTCCTCGGCCACGTGGAAGGGCTGGGAAAGGAAGCGCTGGATCTTCCGGGCCCGGGAAACCAGCTGCTTGTCCTCTTCCGAAAGCTCGTCCATCCCGAGAATGGCGATGATGTCCTGGAGGTCCTTGTAGCGCTGGAGAATCAGCTGTACTTCGCGGGCAACCCGGTAATGCTCCTCGCCGATGACCCGGGGGTCGAGAATCCGGGAAGTGGAGTCGAGGGGGTCAACCGCCGGGTAGATGCCCAGCTCGGCGATCTGCCGGGAAAGAACGGTGGTGGCGTCCAGATGGGCGAAGGCGGTGGCCGGCGCCGGGTCGGTCAAGTCGTCGGCGGGCACGTAGATCGCCTGCACGGAGGTAATCGAACCCTTCTTGGTGGTGGTGATCCGCTCCTGCAGCTCGCCCATTTCCGTCCCCAGAGTCGGCTGGTAGCCAACGGCGGAGGGCATGCGCCCCAAGAGGGCGGAAACCTCGGAACCGGCCTGGGTGAAGCGGAAGATGTTGTCGATGAAGAGCAGCACGTCCTGCCCCTCTTCGTCACGGAAATATTCGGCCACCGTCAGCGCCGAGAGGCCGACCCGGAGGCGGGCTCCCGGAGGTTCGTTCATCTGGCCGTAAACCAGGGCGGCCTTGTCGAGCACGCCGGATCCCTTCATCTCGTGCCAGAGGTCGTTGCCCTCGCGGGTCCGTTCGCCCACGCCGCCAAACACCGAAAAGCCGCCGTGCTGGGTGGCGATGTTGTGGATGAGCTCCATGATGACCACGGTTTTGCCGACGCCGGCGCCGCCGAACAGGCCGATCTTGCCGCCCTTGGAGTAGGGCGCCAGCAGGTCAACCACCTTGATGCCGGTTTCGAAGGCCTCGACCTCGGTGCTCTGGTCGGTATAGGCCGGTGCCGGGCGGTGGATCGGGTAGCGCTTTTTCTCGCCGATCGGCCCCATCTCGTCGACCGGCTCGCCGACGACGTTGATGATCCGCCCCAAGACCTCGCGGCCGACGGGCACGGTGATTTCACTCCCGGTGTCCCAGACTTCCATGCCCCGGGTCAGACCATCGGTAGAATCCATGGCCACCGAACGAATAGTGTTCTCACCGAGGTGCAGGGCCACTTCGCAGATGAGGTTCCACTCCTGATCGTTAATGGCGGGATTGGTGATTTTAATGGCGTTGTAGATCGCCGGCAGTTTTCCCTTTTCGAACTCCACGTCAACTACCGGACCAATGACCTGGGTGATCCTCCCAATGTTTTTTTCACTCATCCCTTCAATGCCTCCTCAAGCTTTATATTTTCCTGACGCCTAGTTCAGTGCTTCGGCGCCGCTTACAATTTCCATCAATTCCGTGGTGATCGCCGCCTGGCGGGCCCGGTTGTAGAGCAGGGTCAACTTGTCAACCATCTCGACGGCGTTGTTGGTGGCCGAATCCATGGCGGTCATCCGGGCGCCATGTTCACTGGCCACCGATTCCAGCAGCATCCGGAACAGCTCGGTGTAAACGTACCGGGGCAGGATGTCGGCCAGCAGGGCGTCCTCGGAAGGCTCGTACAGGTACTCCACCGCCACCTCGCCCTCTGCCAGCTTCATCGGCTCCACCGGCAGCAGGCGCTGGACGATGACATTCTGGCTGATGGCCGATTTGAACTCGGTGTAGATCACGTAGACGGCATCCGTCGCCTTTTCCACGTAGCGGTCAATGATCTCATTGGCAATTCCCTCGGCGTAGCCGAAGGAGATCTCGCCGGGATTCAGGTACTCGGTGGCGAACTCCCGGTTGCGGCGCCGGTAGTAGTCCCGCCCTTTCTTGCCGATGACGCTGAGGAAAATCTTTTCAAACTTTTCCCCCTTTTCCAGCATGAAAAGGTCGGCGGCCTTGATGACGCCGTTGTTGTAGCCGCCGCACAGGCCGCGGTCGGAAGTGATGACGACCAGCTCGACGTTCTTTTCCTCCCGCCGCTGGAGCAGGGGATGCTTGCCCGACTCGGTACGCAGCGCCAGGCTGGCCAGGACGTCGCTCATCTTCTCGGCGTAGGGGCGGGCCGCCACCACGCCGTCCTGGGCCCTTTTCAGCTTCGCCGCCGCCACCATCTTCATCGCCTTGGTGATCTGCTGGGTGCTCTTGACGCTGCTGATCCGTTTCCGTATGTCCCTGAGATTAGCCATCTATTTTCCTTCTCTCGTTTTTCTCGTCAGTACCGGCAAAGGAACTACGGCTGGAAGACGCCCTTGAACTCTTCCAGGAGTTTTTCCATTTTGAGCTTCAGGTCGTCATCGATATTCTTCTTCTCGCGGATCTCGGCCAGCACCTCGGCGAAGCGATTGTCGACAAAATCATAGAGTTCCTTTTCATAGCGGCCAAGCACCAACTCGTCGTACTCGTCAACATAGCCGTTGGTGGCCGCGAAGATGATCAGCACCTGCTTCTCCACCGGCAGGGGGGAGTACTGGTCCTGCTTGAGGATCTCCACCAGGCGGCTGCCGCGGGCCAGCTGGGCCTGGG
>JAFDMG010000057.1 GCA_019306045.1 Deltaproteobacteria bacterium
ATGATTTGCATAAATCAATTGCCAAGGTTGACAACGTGGTGATCAACCGCGCCCCGGTGCCGGAGCCGGCCACTTTTATCTTTTTGGGCCTGGGGCTGTTGGGCATTGGCGCGGCCGGTCGCCGCCGTCGCCGCCGGTGACGGCGGCTGGCGCCTCTGGTTGTGATGCTGTAATTTTCTTTCCCTCGTGACGGTCTGCATAGCTGCTGCGGGAAAAGGTGAATGTTCAATGGGACTGCCGGGAGGAGGAGTAAAGCCGCGAGATACTGAAATTTAAAAAAACAACTATTTTTCGACACCGTCGTCTGGCCTCAGAAATGAAAAACATGAGGTTGCCAAGGTGACAGATACAGTCATATCCAGAGGTTGCGGCCGCACTGCCGCCGGGCTTCGCCGTCAAGGGTGAAGTCGGCAAGTCAGTGCGGCTTTTTCTTGGTCTCGCCACATTAACCTGGTGCAGGAGAGGTAAAGATGAGCAAGCGTTGGTTTCATCCCGGCTATGACCTGCTGGTTTTGATGCTGCTGGCAGCTGTTTTCCTGTTGTTGCCGGCTGGCGGTAAAGCACCTTTGCTACCGGGCGCCAGGCTGGCGGCTGCCGCCGACGTGCCGGTGACCGACTGCCGGGAGCTGGTGGAAGTGACCACCGCCAACGCCCGCAGCCGCTACAACCGTCGCACCCGGCAAATCACCAGTGAAGTTGACGTGACCATCAAAAACGTCTCCGGCGCGGCCCTGCCGGCGCCCCTCTGGGCGGTGGTGGACATCTCCGCCGCCGGGGTGACCATGCCCGAGGCCGCCGGCGCCTGGGCCGGCCCGGCCGGCGACTGGAACCCGGAAAAGCCCTATTACATCCTGGCGGCCGGGGACGGCGAGGACCTGCAGCCCGGCGCCGCATTGACCGTGCACCTGCAGTTCGTTCGCCCGGCCCGGGTGCGCTTCACCTACAACGTCCTGGTTTTTGCCGGCAGCCCGGCGGCCGGCAACGAAAAGCCGGTGGCAATGGCTGGCGAGGACCAGTCGTACACCTTGGAGCCCGGGCGGACGACGATTTCCGTGGCCCTTGACGGTTCCGCCTCCCATGACCCCGACGGCAGCCTGGTCGAATACCGCTGGAGCGGCACCCCCGACCCCGAAGATGTGTCTCAGCCCGTCCTGATGCTGGCAGTCGGAGAATATGAATTCACCCTGGTGGTTGTTGACGACCAGGGCGCTGAAAGCCAGCCGGCTACCGTCAGGGTGGTGGTTGCGCCTCCCAACCCCCATGCTCCCCGTCTTAGCCTGGACCCGGCGAACGTTACCGTTGCCGAGGGCGAGACGGCGACCATCACCGTGACCGCCGACGACGAAGACGGCGACCCGGTGACCCTGGCGGCCGCCCCCCACCTGGGGAACGCCTCCTTTGCCGCCGCTGCCGGCCCGGCCGCGTCCGGTACTTTTACCTTTACTCCCGACCATGGGCAGCAGGGTGTCTACACCGTCATTTTCACGGCCCGCGATCCTTACGGCTATACCGCCAGGCACGCGGCGCGGATCACGGTGACCGACGTCAACCGCCCGCCCCAGGTCGTCGTGTCTGATCCGGAACCGGTGCCGGAAGGGGGCTTGCTCACCGTGGCGGTGCAGGCCAGCGACCCGGACGGCGACCGGCTGACCCTGACGGCCAGCGGCCTGCCGGCGAACGCCATTTTCGTGCCGGCCACCGGCATCATGACTTTCACCCCGGATTTCGAGCAGGCCGGCAGCTATACGGTTACCTTCACGGCATCCGACGGCCGGGAGACGGCCGGCCAGCAAATCACGTTGACGGTCAACGACGTTGCCGACCCGGGCGGCACCGGCGGCCTGACCCTGGAAGTGGATGAGCCGGAGAGCCCCACCCTGAAAACCAGGACGCACATCACCGGCCGGGTCAACGGCCAGGGCGGCGCCGGCCGCTGGACCAGCAGCAGTCTGATCACCGGCTTGTCGCCCACCGCCGCCCGCCAGGGCCAGACCCTGACGGTTACCCTGACCGGCCAGACGGTCGGGAATTATGCCACCCATTTCGCCGCCGCCCGCAGCCAGGTGAACTTCGGCGAGGGGATCAGCGTCAACAACGTAACGGTGCAAAGCGCCAGCCGTATAGTGGCTGAAATTGCCATCGCGCCGGACGCCGCCGCCGGCAACCGGGGCATTACCGTGACCACCGGGGACGAAACGGCCGTTTCCCTGCCGGCTTTTGCCGTCATGCCGGGCGAGGCCGAGCTGGCGGGCGTCCTGGTGGAGCCGGAAAGCGGCCAGCCCATCGAGGGGGCCGTAGTTTCCCTTCAGGGCACCGGTTTCGCCGCGGTTACGGCCGCGGACGGCGGTTTCCGGCTTGCTGGGGTTCCCCCGGGAACCTACCAACTTATCATCAACCCCGACAATCATGAGCCGGTAACGCTGACAGTGAAAGCGGCCGTCGGCGAACGGCTGAACGTGGGCCGCATCGAAAGTCAGCCCACGGTTTTCACCCCCGACGCCCAGCCGGCCGCTTCCGTCGCCAGTGTCCATGCCCGGGGATTGTCCAAGCTGCTTTTCCCCGGCGATGAAAAAGAGGCCCGGCAGCTGGTTCTCGACACCATCATGGCCGTCGGCGGTCACAGCTATGGCATGATGGACGCCTACGGCAACCAGCTCAATCCCAACGTCGAGGGTGACGGCATCGCCAGCCTGCGGGATTTTGCCGTTGACGACCTGATCGCCCGCTGGCAGCAGGGATGCACGTTGAATCTGGGCAACCTGCTCTACAGTTTCCTCAAGATTACCGAGTGGCAGGATGATGATCCTCCTGGCCTATTTACCCTGCTGGCGGCGATCCAGGAAGAGGTCGACCATGCCTGGCACGATCTGCAGGATCCGCAAAACGCCCTCTTTATTGCCATTTTTGCCAACCGCAATATCCTTGTCCCCGACATGCCGCCGGTCCTGTCGCCGGATACGCCCCTGAATCCCCTGCAGAGCTACCTGTTCTCTGTCACTCTGCTGGGATACGTCTGCCAGGAGTTGGCGGCAACCACCACGGGCAGCTGGCGGCCCCCAAGCGGCATCCGGGTGGTTCTACAGCGGCTGGGAGACCTGTTTGGTCCGGCAGCCGCCTATGCCTACGATGGCAATGATCCCGCCCTGGTCACCTGGAATAAAGTGTTCGGTAAAATTAACACGCAAAAAAATAAAAAAATAGTTGATGTGGGGCTCAAGAAGGGTGCTGACCAGGTGGTAGATAAATTCGGCACTATTTCCTCAATTATATTAAGCGGCAGCACGGCCAGAACCAGAGCGGTCGGCATGTGGGTGGATTTCATGAATACGCTGCCCAAAGGGGCCCACGTTTCCGGCATAGTCTCAAAGCTGGTGAACGATCCCGAGGATATGCTGACGGCCTTCGAAGAAAGCCACAAGGCGGCGGAGAACGTGGCGAAACTGGCGGATTGGACCAAGGTTTCAGCGGACATGGTAAAAGATGCCTTGGACGGCATCGTTGGCGATTTGGCCGATATGTTGCTGAACAAGCTCCTGTTGGGAACGATGGTCACCAAATTCATCGACAGTGCCCGTCCTGCTACCCCCTACGTTGACGAAGCCGTGCTGGTGCCCGCCGAGACCGGCGGTCTGCAGAAAGTGAACCTGGTTTTCCGGCCCAGCTGCGACGAAGTCCATTCAGCCGAAAAGGGTGCCAGCTGGCGCTACTACTACGCCATTTACCGCCAGAGCACCGGGAAGCCCCGGGAATTGCTCACGGTGCTGCCGTCATACCGCTTCTATGAGCCCCTTGCCGACCTGGATGAGAACCGCGGCCGGACCCGGTTCAGCCACCTGTTGTCCCAGGGAGGCAATGACATCAGGCTGGTGTATACCGACACCGCGGCGCCGGCGGGCACCAACGTCTACCAGGTCGTCACCCGGGTCATGCGGGGCCGAACGGTGCCGAATGTTCCCTACACCCCGGTGGAAGCCAAGATGGCGCTTGATTTTCTTCTCTCCAAGGCCGGTCCCGGGGCCTCCGCGTCTTTCAAAATTTTTACTACCACCATGGACGCGATGCGGGACATTATGATGGGTATGATCTACCAGTTCAGTGATTTCTCGGCGGCCGCCCGCGTCTACGTGGGATCGCCGGTGGAGAACCGCTTTCCCCGGATGGACCTGGCCACGGCGGGGATGACCGGCGAGGTTTTTGTCAGCATCCCCGACGCCAACAGCATTCTCAAGTGGACGCCGTCGGGAATGGAATTCAAGGCGCGTGCCGGTTTCAAGACCCCGCACCAGGTCGGCCTGGCCTGCGACCTCTGGGGCAACCTGTTCACGGACAACCGGGCTTCGGATCTTCTTTACGGCGGCCGCATCTTCCGTTTCAGCGCCGTCGACGGCAGCCGGGCGCTGGTGGGCACGGTGAACTATTACAGCATGCTGCTGCAATACGCCAAGAGTGTCGATGTCCGGGCCATGACCTATGGCATCGAGGGGCAGAAAGAATACCTCTACATCGCCGACGGCATGGTGCCGCGGATCACCCGGCTGGATTTGCGCGGCGGTCGGACCATCGATTCCCCCAACGACCGCAATGTCTGCCATGACGACATCAACTCCACCCCGGGCGCCGCTTTCAATTTCCAGAGCAACTCGCACATGTATCACGACGATGCCATGAACATCCTTTACCTGACCCAGGGACCGGAACTGCTGATGATTGCCGATGGCATGGTCAAGAAAGCCTTTACGGACGATTTCGATCCTTTTGCCAGTTCCTGGCTCACCGGCGTCGACGGCACCGGCTGGGATCTGCTGGTGCTGACCGACATGTTCTCCGGCGACGTCTTTGCCGTGCCCACCATTTTCCTACGTTCGAGCGGCTTCGGTTGGGATCCGGACAATTTCCGCAAGCTGTATCGGGTGGCCACCGGCCTGGTGGCGCCCCAGGATCTGAAAGTCAAACCCATGTCCCGGGAATTTTATGTGCTTGACGCGCTGGGGATTCATCACCTCCATTTTGGTCTGTCCGGGCGCGTGTGGGACGAGGCCAACAACCAGCCGCTCAACGGCGCTACCCTGCTGGTGGACGGGATTGTCTGCGGGCAGACGGACGAAGACGGTTATTTCACCATCAATAACATCGTTGAATCCGGCCCCATCGAGATCACCATCCAGGCCGCCGACGGCCGGGTGGAGACGCTGAACGGCGACAAGACCGTATTCGTCAAGGATATCGGGCCGACCATTTTGACCGACTACCTTGTCTTTTCACCGCCACCGGTGCCGGCACCCGCCGATGTCGACCCCGGTTCACTCAATGACGATGATCTCACATTCGAGGAATTTAACCAGCCGGTGGTGACGGATATTTCCGTGTCGGCCGAAAACGTGGGCACGACCACCATTCGCCATTTTATCCTGCCGTCCGACCGGGTTGTGGTCAGCGACCGCCTGGCCGGCGACCTGAACCTGCCGGAGCCGCCGGATGATACCAACCTTCAGCCGCGAGTGGTAAACGAATTTTCGCCCGCGGATGTGCCACATTTGCGGCAACGGCCCGCCACACCCCACGGGGGACGGACCCAGAGGAAAAAAGTTCCGTTGGAGGTGCGCATTCTTTCCCATGCTCATGGCCTCAAGAGGGCTATGCGTTCCGACCGCCCGTTTTCGCCGCGCCGGAAGGTGCGGGGAGTTGTCCTGGTGCCGGAGGATTTTCCGGATCCCGAGCCGCGCAGAGTGACATTGCGGGTTAACCGAAGCCAGCACCAGCTGCAGGTGACCGACGGCGAATTCGAACTGGCGCGGACGGTGCTGGAACAGGATTCCATGTCCAAGGGTGTCAATACGCTCACCGCCCGGGTGGCGCCTGTGCATGTGGAGCTGCCGGACGCCGACGTCATTATCCCCCCCACCACCCGTTCTTCCCTGGTTCCGGTCGGTATTTACGGCGAGGCCGTCACCGAGTCTCCCCGGCCCGGCAGCCCGTTGTGGGAAAATGTTGAGGGTCCAGATGACTTTTCCTGGGACCGGCCGGCGGGGGAAGCTGTAACGAAAATCAGCGAAGGCATCGGTTTCACCGGCATTGTGGCTGAACGGCCCGGCGTGGACAAGCGGCCGACGGTTAAACCGGGCCTTGAGGTTATCGTTTACCCGTCTAATCCGGATATCGACACGCCTGAAGAGGCCAAGAGGGCGGCATTGGCAACCGGGACCACCGATAATGCCGGTTACTACGAGGTTGTGGTGCCAATGGCGAAGCTGGCCCACGCTCCGGGGAAAAATATTGATCCATTTGACCCCGCCAGCATGCAACGGCAAAACCTGTCAATCATGATTGTCCCGCCCGTGAATGCCAGGACGGCGGGGATTCGCTAGAGGTGATAATTTTCCCGAGCCAGCAACAGAAGGGGGATGGAGATGAGATCTGCAATCGGCCTCGCGGCTAACCGGCGGCTAATTTGTTGGTTAATGGTTCTTGCTCTCGGCATGTTGTTGCTTCCCCGTGCCGACAGCTGGGCGGCGATCAAGGTCACCGTCAAGGGCCCCGGCGGCCAGGCCAGCCGGACGCTGCCCGACGCCGGCGGTGCCTTCGACGTCGACCTGCCGCTAAAGCGCAATGCCGTCAACAACATCACGGTGACCGCCGAGGACGATGCCGGCCACGCGGTCAGCCGCGAGCTGGCCGTGACCCAGGTTTCGCTGGACAAGATCGTCGTTTCCAAGGTGACCACGGAGCGGCTGTCGGTGGAAGAGGTTGAACAGCTGGTGGCCGACGGGGTCATTGACCTGGAAGACCCGGAAAACTACAATGTTTCCACCTTTGACATCGTGCTGACCATCGATAAGAAGCCGGTGCCGATTTCCATGCCCATGGCCCTGCCCAAAAACGAGCCCTCGGGCTACGAAATTTACAAAATGCCCAAGGGTGGTAATGACGGCGGCCGGCCGAAGCCCCAGCCCGTGCAAATTATCATCTTCAAAACCAAGGAGCAGCATGTCGGGGGAAATTTTATTCCTTCCATTCCCGGGGTCATCATCATCGAGGGCAACATTAAAAGCCTGAAGGAATTTTTCAATGTTCGCCTGCTGCTGATGAACACTTCCGGCATTTTCACCCTCAGCGACGTCAATGCTGAGCTTGAACTGCCCGCCGGCGCCCTTTCCCATGTCCTGCCGGCCGACGGCATCAACAGTTTCGGGGACATCCTGCCCGGCAGCGGCGACCAGCCCGGCCAGAAAGAAAAGGAGTTCATCATCCGCGGCGACGCCATCGGCACCCAGAAATTCACGGTCAATTTCGGCGGTTTTGTCACCGGTCCCGGTATCGCCGACCCGATCCCCTTCAACGGCACCGCGGAAGGCAGCGTCGAGGTCAAGGGCCCGCCGACTTTCCAGGTGCGGGTTTCCCACCCGGACAGCGTCGAGGCTTACGTACCTTACGATTTGGTGGTGGAGATTACCAACACCGGGGACGTGCCGGCCATGTACGCCAGCCTGGAGTTGAGCGTCGACGCCGACGCCCAGATCTATTTCTGCACCCCCGGCCAGGGCGGCAGCCCGGTCTGCGAGTACGGCGACGGACCGGCGGTGCGCAGCTTCGGCCATCTGATGCCCGGGGACACGGCCCGGGAGGTTTTTTCGATCAGGCCCAGCGTCTCCGGTCCCGTGACCTCCTGCATGGCCATTGCCGACCAGAATATCGATCTGCAGGTGCTGGTGGGGACCATGGGCTGCATGGTCGGCCACTACCCGCCGCCGGTGATGGACGCCGACGGGGCGCCGACGGTGGCCGTGCTGCCGGCTCCCAACGCCACCGGCATTCATGTGGACGCCCCGGTGGTGGCGATTTTCAGCCAGCGCATGGACGAGGGCACCATCATTACCGGCGAGGGCGGGAGCTTCAACGTTTTTGCCGGCGGCGCCGAGCTGGTGCCGGGACAGCTGCGTTTTGAAACCATGAACGAGGGCACGGACACGGAAAAAACCGTGGCCATCTGGCAGGTGGCTGACGGCATTACCAACCGTCTGGCCGCCAACACCAGCTACACCGTGGTCCTGGCCGACACCATTGCCGCCCGGGGAGGCAAACGCCTGGCCGCCCGCTACGAAAGTGAATTCACCACTACCGGCAGTGGTGTCAACGACACGACGCCGCCCACGATTACCTTGTCGGTGGCACCGCCGGTCAATCCCAATGACATTCTACCCGGCCAGCTGATCAGGATCGATGCCTATGCCAGCGACCAGGGCAGCGGCATTTCCCGGGTCGAACTGCGTCTGAAAGACCTCGACGACCCCGATGCCGTTTACGAACTGGTGGGCCAGCAGAGCGTTTTTGCCGGCGATAGCCCGCCGTTTATTTTCGTGGTGGATTCCGCCAAGCTGGCAGCGGGTCACCTTTACCAGGCAATGGCCACCGCCTACGACGGCATGGCCAACGCCCAGAACGCCACCATCGGCCTGGTAATCGCGGACTCTGCCGCGCCGCCGGCAGTAGAGCTGCCGGCCGACCTGCCGACCGAGGTGCTCCACGGCATCAGCGTCACCCTGACGCCGACGGTCACCGGCGGCGTCAACCGGGTGCAGTATTTTCTCGACGGGGCGGCCGCGCCTTACAAGACGGTTACCCTGGCTCCCTGGCAGGGAACCCTGTCTACCCTGGGCCTGTCCCTGGGCGACCATGAGATTCGGGTGGTGGCCATCGACGGCCTCGGCCAGCAAGGCGAGGCTGTCTACAGTTTCACTCTGCGGGAAAACAACAACATGCCCACCGTGGCTTTCCAGGGGGTGACCGACGGGGCGGTCTACGCCCCGGATGAGGTCATCCTCGTCAACGGCACCGCCGAGGACCCGGTGGGAGTTGAGACCATCCGTTATTACCTGGACGATACCCAGGCCGCCCCGGTCTACAGCGGTCTGGCGCCCATCTCCCTCAACGCCGCCCAGCTTTCTTCCGGAGAACATACGGTCTTCATCCAGGCCGAGAACCGGCTGGGGGTGGTCAGTGACCTGAGCGCTCCGGAGGCCGCTTTCCATTTTGCCGTGTCCCAGCCGCCGGCGGGCCAGCCGCCGGCGCCTCCGGCTGACATCCAGGCCTCCTTTCCGCAGGACGGCCTGGTAACGGTAACCGGCACGGCGGCGGCCGGGGCCAAAG
>JAFDMG010000058.1 GCA_019306045.1 Deltaproteobacteria bacterium
CCGCTACCAGCCGGAGCTGATCATCGGTCTTGGCGGCTATGCCAGCGCTCCGGTGCTGGCGGCCGCCCGCCTGGCGGCAGTGCCGGTGGTCATCCAGGAGCAGAATGCCTTTCCGGGGGTGGTCAACCGCTGTTTCGCCCCCCTGGTCGACGCGGTTTTTACCGCTTTTGACGAGGCCGGGCGCCGTCTGCGCGGCCGGCGGGTGATCAATTGCGGCAACCCGGTGCGGCGGGATTTTCTGGCGGCCGGGGACGGGACCGGGGAAACCGCGCCGACGGCGCCGGATGACCGGTTGTCGCTGCTGGTGGTCGGCGGCAGCCAGGGGGCTCGGAGCCTGAACCGGACCGTGCCGCCGGCGGTGGCCCGGCTGCAGGCAGAAGGTCTGTCCCTGCGGGTTACCCACCAAGCCGGCAGCCGGGAGCGAGAGAAAGTGCAGCAGCTTTACGCCGAGGCGGGGGTGGCGGCTACGGTGGCCGATTTTTTCCCGGAAATGCCCCGGTTGTACCGGGATGCCGAGCTGGTGATCTGCCGGGCCGGGGCCCTGACCCTGGCGGAACTGGCCCTGGTTGGCAAGCCGGCAGTCCTGGTGCCCTATCCCCATGCCGCCCACAACCACCAGGAGTACAACGCCCGGGTTTTCGCCGACCGGGGCGCGGCGGTGATGGTTCGGGAGGCGGAAATGCGGCCGGATAGCTTCGCCGCCTTGCTGGCCGACCTGTGCCGGGACGGCGACCGCCGCCGGCGGATGGGCCGGGCGGCCCGGGAGCTGGCCCGGCCGCGGGCCGCCGCCGAGATCGTCGACCACTGCCTGGAGATCGTGGCTGCCGGAAGGACGGAAGGCAAAAAATGAGAATGCATCACAAAGTCGAACGGGTCCATTTCATCGGCATCGGCGGCAGCGGCATGAGCGGCATTGCCGAAGTGCTGCTCAACCTTGGCTACCGGGTTTCCGGCTCCGATCTCCAGGAAAGCCCGGTTACCGAACGCCTGCGCCGCCTCGGGGCCGTCATTTACCGGGGGCATTCCCGCCAGCACGTGGGCGAGGTGCAGGTGGTGGTCCGGTCGACGGCGGTCAAGGATGACAATCCCGAAGTGCAGGCGGCCCGGGAACGGGCGATCCCGGTGATTCCCCGGGCCGAAATGCTGGCCGAGCTGATGCGGCTGAAATACGGCATCGCCGTCGCCGGCACCCACGGCAAGACCACCACCACTTCGATCATCGCCACCATCCTCCAGGACACTTCCCTGGATCCAACCATCGTCATCGGCGGCCGGCTCAACAACCTGAAAAGCAACGCCCGCCTGGGACAGGGGGAGATCATGGTGGTGGAGGCCGACGAGAGCGACGGCTCCTTCCTGGCCCTGTCGCCGATCATTGCGGTGATCACCAATATCGACCGGGAACATCTCGACCATTACCAGGGCGGCCTGCCGGAAATCGAGGATACCTTCGTTGCCTTTGCCAACAAAGTGCCCTTCTACGGCCTGGTGGTTGTCTGTCTGGACGACCCCCGGGTCCAGGAGATCATCCCGCGTCTTGGCCGCCGCCTCTGTACCTACGGCTTCAATCCCCAGGCCGACTTCCGGGCCCTCGACGTGCGCATCGAGGGCATGGGCAGCACCTTCAACCTGGTGGTCGGCGGCCGGCCCTGCGGCGAGATCTCGCTGGGCCTGCCAGGCCGCCACTACGTGCAGAACGCCCTGGCGGCCATCGCCGTCGGCTTCGAACTGGGTCTCGATTTTGCCGTCATCAAACGCAACTTGGAACAGTTCGGCGGCGTCCAGCGCCGCCTGCAGGTGATTGGCGAGTATCGCGGCGCCGTGGTCGTTGACGACTACGGCCACCACCCGACGGAGGTGGTGGCCACTCTGACGGCCCTGCGGCAGGCGTTCCCGGACCGCCGCCTGCTGGTGGCCTTCCAGCCGCACCGCTACAGCCGGACCCAGCACCTGTTCAACGAGTTCCTGGTGGCTTTCAACGAGGCCGACGAACTGCTGGTGACCGAGATCTACCCGGCCGGGGAAGCCCCGGTGGCCGGGGTCAGCGGCCGGCAGCTGGCCGACGGCATCCGCCAGCACGGCCACAAGAATGTCAGCTTCTTCCCGGACCGGGAGGCGATGGTGGCTTTTCTCCGGGAGCATCTGGCCGCCGACCACGTCCTTCTGACCCTGGGGGCCGGCAACATCAACCAGGTGGGGCAGGCGCTTATTGATAACACGGAGGGATGACGATGGGAGAAAGGCGCAAAAAGATACGGTCGCTGCTGGTGCTGTTTTTCCTGCTGGCGCTGCTGCTGGCCGCCTGTGCCACCCCCGGCGGCCGCACGGCGGGGGAAGTGGTCGACGACAGCACCATCTGCAGCCTGGTCAATGCCAAGCTGGTGGCCATGCCGGGAGTCCGTTCCCTGGGGATCGATGTCGATGTCTTCCAGGGGGAAGTGGTGCTCACCGGCCGGGTGCACAATGAAAACGAGGAAACCAGGGTCCTGGAGGCGGTGCGTACCGTCAGGGGAGTGAAAAAGGTAACCAGCATGCTGAAAATCATTCCCTGAAAGTGAACGGGAGGGGAAATGGCCATTACGGCGGCGGTGATCGCCGAGTTGCGGCGGCAGTTTGGCGACCAGGTGCGGGAAAACGTGCCCTTGGCTCCCCGGACCACCATGGGGGTTGGCGGCCCGGCCCGTCTTTACCTGGTGCCGCGTTCCCGGGAGGAGCTGGAACGCCTGCATCGGCGGCTGCGGGAACTGGGACTGCCGGCGTTTTTTCTCGGTGGCGGCGCCAATGTCATCGTTGCCGACCGGGGAGTCAGCCGGCAGGCCGTCATCAGCCTGGTGGAGCATCTGCGGGGGATAGAGATCGTGGCTGAAACCGACAGGGATTTTGCGCTCGTGGCCGAGGCCGGGGTCCGCTTGTCGGTGCTTGTTGCCTTCTGCCGGCGGCACGGCGCCGGCGGGCTGGAGTTTTTGGCCGGCATTCCCGGGAGCGTCGGCGGGGCCGTGGCCATGAATGCCGGGGCCTTCGGCGGCGAGATCGGCGACCGGCTGCACAGCGTCGACCTCTGCCGGGCCGACGAGGGCCTGTACACCGTTGAACGTTGCCGTTTGCCGATGGCTTACCGCCATGGCGGCCTGCCTGCCGGGGCCCAGGTGGTGGCGGTGAGGCTGCGGCTGGAAGCCCGGGAGCCGGCCGCCGTCGAGGCCCGGATGGCCGCCTGCCGGGAGCAGCGCCGCCGTCGGCAGCCGGTGGGGCAGCCGACTTGTGGTTCGGTGTTCAAAAACCCGCCGGGAGATTATGCCGGGCGGCTGATCGAGGCGGCCGGCTGCAAGGGCTGGCGGCGGGGCGGAGCCCGGGTGGCGGCGGCGCATGCCAATTTCATCATTGCCGAGCCGGGAGCCACCGCCGCCGATGTTTTTGCCCTGATGGACATGGTGCGGGAAAAGGTGGCCGTCGAGTTCGGGGTTGAACTGCAGGAAGAGGTCGTCCGGCTGGGGGAGTAAGGGGCCGGCCAGTACATAATTTTTGCCTGCCAGGAGATGGGTGAGATGGATTGCCGTACCACTGCCGTGAAAGAGAAAAAAATCGGGGTGCTGCTCGGAGGGCTGTCGGCCGAACGCGAGGTTTCTCTGAAAACCGGGGCCGCCATCCTGGAAGCGCTGCTGAGCCGGGGCTACCGGGCGGTGGCCATTGACGTCGACCGGCAGGTCTGCCGCCGGTTGCAGGAGGAAGGGATCGAGGTGGCTTTCCTGGCCCTGCACGGCCGCTACGGTGAGGACGGCGCCATCCAGGGGGTGCTGGAATATCTCCAGATTCCCTACACCGGCCCCGGCATCCTGGCCAGCGGCCTGGCGATGAACAAGCTGGCAACCAAAAGAATGGTCCGCAGCGCCGGCCTGCCGACCCCGGACTACCAGGTCTGCCGTGCGGCCGGCGACGTCGATTTGCAGCTGCCCTGCCCGGTGGTGGTCAAGCCGGTCAACGAGGGTTCCAGCCTGGGAATTTCCGTCGTGCGGGAACCGGGCTCCCTGCCGGCGGCCCTGGAACAGGCGTTTGCCTACGATGGCGAAGTGTTGATCGAAAAATACGTGGCCGGCAAGGAAGTGACCGCGGCGGTGCTCGACGACCAGCCGCTGCCGCTGATCGAGATCCGCCCGGCGAGCGGTTTTTACGACTATCGGGCCAAATATACCCCCGGCCAGACCGAGTACCTGGTGCCAGCGCCGCTGGCGGTAAAAACCGCCGCCCGGCTGCAGAAGCTGGCGGTGGCGGCCTGCCGGGTGACCGGCTGTGACTGCGGCGCCGTCCGGGTCGATTTCCGCCTCGACTCGGAGGACAACCCTTACATTATTGAAATCAACACGATCCCGGGGATGACGGCCACCAGCCTGCTGCCCAAGGCGGCGCTGGCGGCCGGGCTGGATTTTCCGTCCCTGATTGAAAAAATCGTCTGTGGGGCTTCGTTGAAATTCAACCTTTAATTCCGGCTGACCGTGGCTGCCCAGCAGAGAAAAAAACTGGCCAATTCTCGCCGTGAGCTGCAGCGCGGGCGCCGGAAAAAAAAGCGAAAGGCGGTGGGTAAATGGCTGCTGTCGGCGGTGGTCGCGGTCTTGGTAGTCGGGGCCGGCTGCTGGGCCTGGCTGCACCTGGGAGCGGCAACCGGCTACCTGCGGCGGCAGCTGAGCCAGCATCAGCTGGGCGTCGTTCGGGAAGTCGTCGTGTCGGGAAACTTTCACACGCCAAAGGAGGATATCGTGCATCAACTGGGAGTAGAACGGGGAATGTTGCTGTTTGAAGCCGATCTGCCGGCCATGCGGGCGGCGGTCGAGGAATTGCCTTACGTGGAAACCGCCCAGGTGAGCCGGCAGTGGCCGGACAAATTGCTGGTCTCGGTGACCGAAAGGGTGCCGGTGGCCATGATCAACCTGGAAAAACTCTACTACGTCGATCGGCACGGCCAGGTGTTCAAGGTCGTGGAGCCGGGGGACGCGGTGGACTTCCCAGTGTTTACCGGCCTGTCGGCCGACTTCCTGCGCCGGAACCCGGAGCGGGGCCGGGAGCTGCTGGACCTGGGGCTGCAGCTGCTCTTCCTCTGGCAGGATGACGAGGCCTGCAGCCGGGAAGAGGTGGCGGAGATCAACCTGGACGACGTCATGGGGCTGACGGTCTATACCCGCCGCCACGTCTGGCAGGTGGTGCTGGGGCAGGGCAAGATGGAACGCAAGCTGCGGCACTGGCAGAAAGTGGTCGGCTATCTCGGCGAGGAATGCCGCCGGGTGAAAAAATTCGACTGCAGCAGTGCCGACCGGGTGGTGGTCGGCTACGAAACGGAAAGCCGCTAGGCGGTGGAAAGGGCTGGGAGGCCATGGCCAGAAACAACCAGATGATCGTTGGGCTGGATATCGGGACGACGAAAATCTGCGCCATCGTCGGCAAGCTGAACGGCGAGGAAGTGGAGATCATCGGTATCGGCACCCATCCGTCCGAGGGTCTGCGCAAGGGGGTGGTGGTCAATATCGACAGCACCGTCGAGTCGATCAAGAAGGCGGTGCACGAGGCCGAACTGATGTCGGGTACCGATATCAAGACCGTGGTCACCGGCATCGCCGGGGCCCACATCAAAGGCTTCAACAGCCACGGCATCATTGGCGTCAAGGACCACGAGGTGACCGCCAAGGACGTGGAGAAGGTGATGGAAGCCGCCAAGGCGGTGGCCATCCCCCTCGACCGGGAGGTGGTACACACCCTGGCCCAGGAGTTTATTCTCGACGACCAGGACGGCATCAAGGAGCCGGTCGGTATGTCGGGGGTGCGCCTGGAAGTCAAAGTGCACATTGTTACCGCTGCCGTGGCCTCGGCCCAGAATATTGTCCGTTCCTGCAATCGGGCCGGGCTCGAGGTCAACGACATCGTCCTGCAGCAGATCGCTTCGAGCGAGGCGGTTCTGACCCCCGAGGAGAAGGAACTGGGCGTGGTGGTCATCGACATCGGCGGCGGCACCACCGACATCGCCGTCTTTGCCAACGGCAGCATCTGCTACACGGCTTCCCTGCCCCTGGGGGGCAACCAGCTGACCAGCGACATCGCCATCGGCCTGCGGACGCCGGTGGCGGCGGCGGAAAAGATCAAGAAGCAGTATGGCTGCGCCATGATCTCGCTCATCGACCACAACGATACCATCGAGGTGCCCAGCGTCGGCGGCCGGCAGCCGCGGGTGCTTTCCCGGCACATTCTCGGCGAGATCATCGAGCCGCGCATCGAGGAGATCCTCGAACTGGTCAAACGGGAGATATTCAAGTCCGGCTTCTACGACCAGGTGGTTTCCGGCATCGTCCTCACCGGCGGTTCGTCGATGATGCCCGGGGTCGAGGAACTGGCGGAGACGGTTTTCGAACTCCAGGCCCGGGCCGGCATTCCCCAGCATGTGGGCGGCCTGCTGGACATCGTCCGCAGTCCCATGTACGCCACCGGGGTCGGCCTGCTGATTCACGGGGCCCGGCAGGCGAACGTCGAGGGCCGTTTCAGCAGCCAGGACAAGAACCTGTTTGCCAAGGTCTACGCGCGGATGAAAAATTGGTTCGCGGAATTTTTTTAACCGGTTTTCTGACTATTTTATTTTTTAACATTGCAACATAAGCGGGGGAGGTAAAGTATGTTTGAATTTGACGACAGTTCAAGGTTGCAGGCCAATATCAAGGTTATCGGTATCGGCGGCGGGGGCGGCAATGCGGTCAACAGCATGATCAACAGCGGCTTGCGGGGGGTGGACTTCATTGTCGCCAACACCGACGCCCAGGCGCTGGAGGCTTCATCGGCGCCGATAAAGATGCAGCTCGGTTCCCGGCTCACCCGGGGCCTGGGGGCCGGCGCCAATCCCGATGTCGGGCGCAATGCCACCATCGAGGATACCGAGCGGATTTCGGAGTTGCTCGACGGTGCCGACATGGTGTTCATCACCGCCGGCATGGGCGGCGGCACCGGCACCGGCGGCGCCCCGGTGGTGGCCAAGCTGGCCAAGGAATTCGGCGCCCTGGCGGTGGCGGTGGTTACCAAGCCGTTCATTTTCGAGGGCCGCAAACGGATGCGCCAGGCGGAGGAGGGGCTGGAGGAGCTGCGCCAGAGCGTCGATGCCCTGATCACCATTCCCAACCAGCGGCTGCTGAATATCGTCGGCAAGAACACCTCCATGGTCGAGGCTTTCCAGAAGGCCGACGAGGTGCTGATGCAGGCGGTGCGCAGCATCTCCGACCTGATCAACGTCCACGGCCTGATCAACCTGGATTTCCAGGATGTCAAGACGGTGATGACCAACACCGGCATGGCGCTGATGGGCACCGGCACGGCCACCGGCGAGAACCGGGCCATCGAGGCGGCCCACCGGGCCATTGCCTCGCCCCTGCTGGAGGACCTCAGCATCCAGGGGGCCAAGGGCATCCTGATCAACATCACTGCCGGCACCGGCCTCACCCTTTTCGAGGTCAACGAGGCTTCGAGCCTGATCCAGGAGGAAGCCCACGAGGAGGCCAACATCATCTTCGGCGCCGTGCTCGACGAATCCATGGGCGACGACATCATGGTAACCGTAATTGCCACCGGTTTCGAACCGGTCCGGGAAGTCAAAGGCCCGGGCCTGCGGCACAAGTTTGCGCCGGTGCCCTCGCGCCGCAACCTCGACCGGCCGGCCTACCAGGACCGCTACGCCGGCAGCCGCGAGCGCCAGGAGATTGCCCGCACGGTCAAGAAAGTGGTCGGCGTACCCGACAGCGAAATGGATTTTGAGCTTGACGACTACGATTATCCCGCTTTTCTGCGTCGCCAGCTGGATTGATTGAGACCCCGCTCCGTCCCGGAAGCGGCGTTTTCCGCCTCCGAAACGCCGCTTCCGGGATTTCTCCCCGGCAGCAGCGGCCGACCGGACCGGGCGGCGTTGCCGTCTGGCCGGCCGGCTTGCCGCTGCCACTTGTCGCTTGCGTGCCGGCCGGGGGCCAAGGCCCGGGCCGGCTGCCTGGCCGGCGAAAAACCCTTCCGGCGCTTCCCTTTTTTTGTTAATATACCCGCCTACCGTCATTACCCGGCCGCCGCTGGCTGCTGGTCGGGAGGAAGTTGAGGTCAAGCCAAGATGATTATCCTGGGTCTTTCCGGAGCGGTCGGCCATGACCCCTCGGCGGCGCTGTTCGTTGACGGGCGCCTGGTGGCCGCCGCCGAAGAGGAGCGCTTTATCCGGGAAAAACATGCCAAGGACCGGATGCCCTACGAGGCGGTGAAATATTGTCTCGACCAGGCCGGAATCGAGGCCGCGGTCGTTGATTATGTTGCTTTCCCCTACGCTCGGATCGGCCTCAAGAGCCCGGGCCGCTGGCACTACGCCCGCCGCCACTGGTACGCCCCCGACCGGGCGCTGACCGCCATTTTCAACGGCAACCGCCGGTATCACCGCAACATGCGCCGGGCCTACAAGCTGATTGACGATCTGGGGATCGGCAGCCACAAGCTGCGTTTTTACCCCATTGAACACCACGTTGCCCATGTCAGCAGCGCTTACCATCTCAGCGGCTTCCGGGAAAAATGCGCCGTCATCAGCATTGACGGCAAGGGAGAGTACGCCACCGCCTATTTCGGCTATGCCGAGAACAACAAGATCTATAAGATCAAGGAATTTTATGATCCCGACTCTCTCGGCGGTTTTTACGGGGCGATGACCGAGTATCTCGGCTTCGAGATGCTGGACGGCGAATTCAAGGTCATGGGCATGGCCCCTTACGGCGACCCGGACCGTTTTGACCTTTCCCGCCTGCTCCGATTCGGCGGCGGCGATTTCCAGGTCAACAACCGGCTGGTCAACGTCATTGGTCCCCGGCGCTACAAGGAGAACGGCAAGGGCTTCTATTTCAGCCCGGCCCTGGTGCGCTGGCTGGGTCCCCGGCGCCGCGGCGACGATATCGACGATCCCTATGTCGATTACGCCGCCGCCGTGCAGCAGCTGCTGGAAAAGGCGGTTCTCGGCCTGATCGACCACTACCTGGGGGACATTATCCGGGAAACCGGGCGGATCGATCTGCTACGCCGGCGGCGTCGCCCTCAATGTCAAGCTCAATCAGAAGATCATGGCCATGGACGGCGTCCGGGAACTGTTCGTCCAGCCGGCGGCCAGCGACGCCGGCACCGCCGTCGGGGCGGCTTCCTATGTCGCCAGCCTGTTGGGGGAGGAGCTGCAGCCGCTGGAGCACGTCTACCTGGGGCCGGCTTTCACCACCGACCAGTGTCTGGCTGCCTGCCGGCGGCACGAGCGGCAGCCGGCCTGGGAGCTGCTGGCGGATCCGGCGGCGACGGCGGCCAAGCTGCTGGCGGCCGGCCATCCCGTGGCCTGGTTCCAGGGCCGGATGGAATTCGGCCCGCGGGCCCTTGGCAACCGCAGCATCCTCGGCGATCCCAGCCGGCCGGGAATTGCCGACCGGATCAACGCCCAGATCAAGTACCGGGAGCGCTGGCGGCCGTTCTGCCCCAGCATCCTTGACCGGGCGGCCCGGGAGATCATCCAGACCGATCATCCGTCGCCCTACATGACTTTCACTTTCGACGTCGCCGAGTCCTGGAAGGCCAGGATTCCCGAAGTCGTCCACCAGGACGGCACTGCCCGGGCCCAGGTGGTCAGCCGGGAAACCAACCCCCGCTATTACCGGCTCATCGAGGAGTTGGAAAAACGACGCGGCGTCCCGGCGGTTCTCAACACCTCCCTCAACCGCCGGGGGGAGCCGATGGTCTGCTCGCCCGCCGACGCCCTGGAGATGTTTTTCGGCTCGGACCTGGAATACCTGGTC
>JAFDMG010000059.1 GCA_019306045.1 Deltaproteobacteria bacterium
GGTGCGCAGTTTCTCCACCATCTGGTTGAACTTGTCGGCCAGGTCACCGATCTCATCCCGGGGAAAGCCGCTGAGCGAAAACCGGTAGTCGCCGCTGATGATGCGGCTGACGCCGTTGTTGAGCCTTTTCAGCGGCCGGGTGATCAGCAGGGAGAAAATCCACGAGCAGAAAACCAAGAAAAACAGGCAGATCACGGCCACGGTGACCATCTGCTGTTTCATCCGGGCGTACGGCAGGTCGATCAGCCGCCGGGGCACCTCCCGGACCACCAGCAGCGGCACGCCAGGAATCCCGGACACCATCCCCAGGACCTCGACCCCCTGCAGGTTGCGGTAAAAAAAGGCCCGGCGGGCGGGCTCCTGCCGCCCGGCCACCGCCTGCATGAGCGGCAAGCCGGCGATGCTCTTGCCGCCCAGCACCAGGTTGATATCCGGATGGGAGACGATCTTGCCGTCCATGGTCACCACGTAGGAAACTTCGCCGGCCTGCTTGTGCCGGTTCACCAGGGCGAAAAAGGATTTCAGGCTGATTTCCGCCCACAGGATGCCGCAGCGGTTGCCGGTCACCGGGTCAAAAAGGCGGTAGGCCAGGGACAGCTGGGGTTCGAGATTCCAGAAACTCAAGGTAACTTTCCGGTGCCAGAAGCCGGTGTCCGCCGGCTTGTAGGAGGAACCGGGCGCCAGGAAACCGTAACGCAGCACCGCTTCCCGCACCTGGTTATCGGCACCGACGGTATGCACGAGGGAGCGGATCTCCGGGTGCTGGTGATAAATGGCCAGCATCAGGGATTCGGGATCGGCGGCCTCGACGATTTCCCGGGCCAGCAACTGCAGGCTGTCGTCGATCACGGTGATCCTGGCATCCAGCTGGTCGCAGACCTTCTCCAGCTGCAGGCGCGAGACCTTTTCGATGGACTCCTGCTGGACGGTCAACAGCTGGCGGGCAAAGTAGTAGCCGTTCATGAACAGGGGAATGGCGGCCACCAGCAGAAAAACGGCCAGCAGCTTGGGATACATGTTGAGCTTCATCTGATGATCCGGTCGGCCAGCAGGAGGATTTTGCGGTCAACGGCCAAATGGAGTTTTTCAGCCTCTTTCAAGGAAACCACCAGCTTGACCTGGTCGGGATTCTGCACCGGCAGCCGGCCGGCGTCGACCCCCTGGAAAACGTGGTCGGCAACGGCCGCCGCCTGGCGGCCGACTTCGTAGAAATCGGGGCTGTAACCCATAACCCCCCCCCGGGCAATCAGGGTGTTGTCAATCACCATCAGCGGCAGCCGCAGCCGCCGGCTGGCCGCCACCAGCAGGTTGAAGTTGGAAACCGGCAGGGGATCGGGAACCATGAAAATGCCGTCGGCCGTCGCCCGCGACAGCTCCCGGCAGGCGGATTGGAGCTGCTGGTGGTCGCCAACGGCGATCCGGACGATGTCAAGACCGAGGAGGCGGGCCACGGGTTCCAGAACCGGGAACATCTTTCCCCGGGTAAAATCCTCGCCGGGGTTGTAGAAAACCGCCACCTTGCGCATGGCGGGAAAAGCCTCGGCAAACAGATGCAGGCGCTTGGCCTGGAGCTGGAAAGAGATGTGACTGATCCCGGTAACCGCCCCGCCGGGCTGCCGCAGCGACTTGACCAGCCCGGAACCCAGCGGATCGGCAACGCAGGTGAAGAGTACCGGAACGGTCCCGGCGGTCTGGCGCGCCGCCAGCACCCCCTTGGTCACCGGGGTGGTCATGGTCAGGATCAGGTCGTATTTCTCCCGCGCGAAACGCTGCACCAGCGCCGGAATCAGCCGCCGGTCCTTGTTGAGATCATGGAGGGAAAAAGTGACGTCGAAACCACTGTGATAGCCGGCTTCATTCAGCCCTTGCCAGAAACCGGCAAAAACCCGCAGAAACGGCCGGCTCAGGGCAATCACCCCGACCTTGTAGGGACCGGCGGCCGGCTTGCCGGCGGGCGGCCCGGCGGCGGCCGGCAGCAGGAAAGCGTGGCAGACCAGCAGCAGCGCCACCAGCAGAATACCGGCCCGGCGGCCCGGAAACCAGGCGTTCAGGAAGAAGGAAAGGCTTTTCACGGCAACCGCTTTTTTCATTGACACCCGTCAAAGTCCATAGTAAACGCTCTAAGATAATCGACTTGCAAGCCGTAAAATTTAAGCTTTTTTGCGGGCGGCGCCCCCGGGAAAACCACACCGCCGTCCGCGGCTTTCCGGATCTCCCGATTATACTGCAATCTTGCCGTCAGACAACAACAATTTCATTTCCGCCCAGCACACCCAGGATCGTACCCATGGAAAAAAATCGGCCCCAGGCCGGTGACCGCCGGCCGCCCGAGGAAACCACGACCACCAGGGAAATTCCCACCATTACCGTCTTTCAGGCCTGGTGCAAGCGCTGCGGCATCTGCGTCGCCTTCTGCCCCCAGCAGGTGCTGGCCATGGACGAAAACCGCCAGGTCTACGCCAAGCAGCCGGAAAAATGCATCGCCTGCCACATGTGCGAGCTGCGCTGTCCCGATTTCGCCATCACGGTACAGGAACCAGAGCCGGCGCTGCCAGACGGTCGGTCCGGAGGAAAACCATGAAAAAATCGACCCAGTACCGCCTGCTGCAGGGCAACGAAGCCGCGGCCGAAGGCGCCCTGGCCGCCGGGGTGCGGTTTTTTGCCGGCTACCCCATCACCCCGTCGACGGAAATCGCCGAAATCCTTTCCGTGCGCCTGCCGGAACTGGGAGGCAAGTTCATCCAGATGGAGGACGAAATCGGCAGCATCGCCGCGGTCATCGGTGCCTCCATCGGCGGCGTCAAGGCCACCGCCACTTCGGGGCCGGGATTCTCTCTCATGCAAGAAAACCTGGGCTACGCCTGCCTGACCGAAGTGCCGCTGGTAATCGTCAACGTCATGCGCGGCGGCCCCTCCACCGGCCTGCCCACCAGCCCGTCCCAGGGGGACGTCATGCAGGCCCGCTGGGGCACCCACGGCGACCACCCGATCATCGTTCTCAGTCCTGCTTCGGTGGCTGAAACTTTCCATTACATGGTCAAGGCGGTCAATTTCTCGGAAAAATACCGCAACCCGGTGATCATGCTGATGGACGAGGTCATCGGCCACATGCGGGCCCGGGTCAGCCTGCCGCCCTGGTCGATGGTGGAAACGGTCAACCGCATCATTCCCAACATGCCGCCGGAATGGTACGTCCCTTACGAACGCACTTCCATGGGGGTGCCGCCGATGGCCAGCTTCGGCAGCGGCTACCGCTACCACGTCACCGGCCTGGTGCACGACGAACAGGGATTTCCCACCGGCAAGTCCTCTGAGGCCCGGGACAACATCATGGGCATTTTCAAGAAAATCGAACGGGGCTTCCGGGAAGTCTGCCTGGTGGACTACCACCGGATGGAAGACGCCGAGCACGCCATCGTCGCCTACGGCTGCATGGTCCTGTCCGCCATGTCGGCCATCGAGGAGCTGCGGGACGACGGCATCAAGGTCGGCCTGATCAAGCTGGGCACCCTGTGGCCTTTTCCCCGCTTCGCCCTCGAACACTACCTGCCCCAGCTCAAGACCATCCTGGTGCCGGAACTCAACATGGGGCAGATCTACCGGGAAGTGGTCCGGGTGGACATGGGCCGGGCGGCGGTGGAAAAAATCAACAAAATCAACGGTGAACTCATCACGCCCGATGAAATCATCAAGGCGGTCAGGGGGCTGGCACGATGATCAGCAACGCGGAACTGGTAAAGAAATATTGTCGTCACAACAAGAAGTTTCCCCACATCTGGTGTCCCGGCTGCGGCAACGGCATCATTCTCAGCGGCCTGCTGCGGGCCGTCGACGGCCTCGGCCTGCGCAAGGATGAGATCGCCTTCGTTTCCGGCATCGGCTGCTCCAGCCGGGCGCCGGTCTACGTCGACTTCAACACCCTGCATACCACCCACGGCCGGGCCCTGGCCTTTGCCACCGGCCTGAAACTGGCCAAGCCGGAGCTGACGGTCATCGTCGCCACCGGCGACGGCGACGCCACCGCCATCGGCGGCAACCACCTGATCCATGCCTGCCGACGCAACATCGACATGACCACCATCATCTTCAACAACTACATCTACGGCATGACCGGCGGCCAGTACAGCCCCACCACTCCCCACGGGGCCCACGGCTCCACCTGCCGGGCCGGCAACATCGAAAACCCGTTCAACATCTCCGCCCTGGTGGAGGCCGCCGGGGCTTCCTTCGTCGCCCGGACCACCTCCTACCACGTCATGCAGCTGCAGGACCTGATCAAAAAAGCCATCCGCCACCGGGGCTTTGCCGTCGTCGAAGTCATCACCCACTGCCCGACCCTCTACGGCCGCCTGAACAAGGCCGGCGGCGCCCCGGAAATGCTCAAATGGCAGCGGGAGGTGGCGGTGCCCAAGAACAAGGCGGCCAAGATGAGCCCGGAAGAACTGGAAGGGCGGATAGTCACCGGCGTGCTGGTGGAAAAGGAACTGCCCGAATACTGCGACCTGTACGACGAGATCATCCGCCAGGCCCGGGAAAAAGCCGGCCGGGGAGGGGAAAATGAATAAGACGCGCACCGAAATCCGCCTGGCCGGCACCGGCGGCCAGGGGCTGATCACCGCCGGCATCATCCTCGCCGAAGCGGCGATCTACGACGGCAAAAACGTCGTCCAGAGCCAATCGTACGGCCCCGAAGCCCGGGGCGGGGCCAGCAAGGCCGAGGTCATCATTGCCGAGGGGCCGATCTACTACCCCAAGACCACCTGGGTAGACATCCTGCTGGCCATGTCCCAGAAGGCCTGCGACCAGTACCTTTACGACCTGACCATGGATGGCATCTTCATCGCCGACACCACCAACGTCACCCAGATCCCCACCAGCAGGGCGATCGCCATCCCCATCACCGGGGAAACCCGCGCCAAGCTGGGCCGGGAGCTGTTCAGCAACCGGGGAAACCCGCGCCAAGCTGGGCCGGGAGCTGTTCAGCAACATCGTCGCCCTCGGCGCCCTGGTGGAAGCCAGCCGGGTGGTCAGCAAGAAAGCCATCAAAGCCGCGGTCATGGCCCGGGTGCCGGCCGGCACCGAGGAGGTCAACGAAGAAGCGCTCAAGCTGGGTTTTTCCCTGGCCCGGGAAGCCCTCAAGAACCGGGACCGGGACAGCACCGAACTGGTGGTGGACAGCTGACCGCCGCGCCGGCCCGGCGGCCTCCGGCCGGCCATCCCGACCGCTCCCAGTCCGCCGCCACCAACGGCGCCCGGCAGTTCTACACCCGCCTCCCCAGGCATTCGTTACCGTCTTTTTTTCGTCCTCCAAACCGCATTAAGATAATCCTCTTTATAGCACTAAAGTTCAATATATACATATAGTTATATATGTAGGATAGCGGATTTTTTCCTTGACCATCGTCGTGGGTTTATAATAAGAGAGATTAGATTTTTTTCATCAAAGCATTCACTTGATTTTAGCAGCTCGGGACAGGGGATTGTTGATGGTAAGACGAAGATGGCAGCGGCCGCTGATGACGGTCGCCATATTTTTGGGTTGCTGGCTGCTGGCCGCCGCCGGCTGGGGTTTTGACTGGAAAGCCGCTGACGTTTCGGTCAGGAGTACAAGCAAGTATGTCGTCCAGTGGTCCGACGAACCCGGCAGCCAGATGGAAGCGGACGAGGACCAGGACCAGGATTTCTACCAGATGCTGGGAATTGACCTGCGCTGGGACGAACCGGGGATCACCATCGCCACCCTGGGACGCTGGGACAAGGACCTGGACGGCACCGAAAACGGCTCCTTCTACCAGGACTACAAGGACAGCCGCGGCGACCACCGCCAGGATTTTGAAATTTTTTACGCCTACCTGGAAAAGAAGGACCTGGCTCCCGGACTCGACGTCCGCTTGGGTCGCCAGTACGCCTACGGCGCCGAGGTGGTTCATTTCGACGGCCTGTACGCCGACTACCAACGGCCGGACTGGTCCGGCTTTGAAGCCGAGCTGTTCGGCGGCCGCATCGTCCAGCACTACAGCGACCTGGGCCAGGACAGCGTCGGCGGCTTCAATCTCGGCTTCCACCCGGTCGCCAGCCTGGGGCTCTACCTCTACGGGGTTTTCTACGAAGAAAACTCCTGGGAAGCCTCCACCATCTGGCAGCCCTGCGACCACTTCCAGGGCCGCGGCAACCTCGCTTTCATCAACAGCCACACCCGCTACATCGATCTCAACGGTGAAACCACCATCGCCAAGACCGGCACCATCATCAACCTGGGATTCTACCGGCGCTACAACATCAATTCCGAAGACGATTTCCTCTACGACTACACCTACACCCTCGACGAATCCCTCAGCGACGACCTGAACCGGCTCTACCTGCAGCAGGAAGAAGGCTACTACGAATACGACCTGCAGGTCACCCAGCCGCTGCCCGGCACCCCGGGGCTCAATGTCTACGGCCGCTACACCATCCGCCGGCTGGCCCACGACAAGCACGAAAACCTTTACAACACCGACTTCGACCGCTACACCTTGGGTTTCAGCATCGACGAGTGGCTCTTGTGGAAGGGTTTTCACTTCGATGCCGGGGTCAGCCGCTGGGAGGAGGACCGCGACAAATTCTATGAAGAGGAATCGACTTCCTACTACGCCGACTGGCGGCAGGAGCTGGGCGAGCGCTTCGAACTGGGGGCCGGCTACTACCACAAGAACGAAGACGTCAACAGCATGATCGAGAACGAAGCCTCCACCCGCTACCTGGCCTCGGTCGGCTACAAGGTGAAGGACAACTGCTGGCTGAAGCTGGCGTATGAATACAACGAGGACGATTACTACGAAGACGAACTGGGCGTTGACCACATCAACACCCTGACCCTCTCTTTACACCTGGAATACTAGGCAGGATAGGCGGGCTATGTTTATGCGCAAGACAAGACTTTTTTGGCTGGGGTTGGCCGTGCTGGCGGTCGCGGGGCTGGGATTCAGTGCCTGCAAGAAGGGGGAAACCGGGCTCAAGTTCAGCCACCGGTTTCACATCGAGGAACAGGAGGCCAACTGCGACGACTGCCACAAGGCCGACGACGAGGGCAACTACAGCGCCCCGACCATGGACAACTGCAAGGAATGCCACGAGATCGACGAGGACAATCCGAGCGAGGAGTGCCTGGTCTGTCACACCATCAAGGGCGCCGAGAACGACTACGAGGTCGAGGAGCCGGCCAAGCCCAAGGGCTATGCCGACCTGATCTTCAGCCACGAAGTGCACGCCGACTTCAAGTGTGAACAGTGCCACCGGGCAATCGCCACCGACCGGGGACTGGAGCAGGGGCCGACGATGAAGCAGTGCCTCGCCTGCCACAAGAAAGAAGACGGACCCCAGGAATGTTCTGCCTGCCACGAGGAAATCTCGGCCGAGAAAGCACCGGAAAGCCACGAGCAGAACTGGGAAAGCCGGCACGGCGTCGCCTACAAACTGAACAAGCGGAACTGCCAGTACTGCCACCCGAACCGCCAGGCCTTCTGTGAAAAGTGCCACCGGACCCAGAAGCCGCGGGACCACAACTTCGGCTGGAAGACCACCGGCCACGGCATGGAGGCCACCCACGACCGGCGTCTCTGCGCCACCTGTCATGACGCCGGCTACTGCGTCGACTGCCACCGCAGCCAGAAGCCGGTCTCCCACCGGACGGCCGGCTGGATGAGCTACCGCCGGGAAAACGGCCACGCGGAGGCGGCCCACCGCAATTTCCGCAGCTGCAACGTCTGCCACGAAACCGGGGAATGCCTGCAGTGCCACCAGAACATCATCCTGAGAAAGAAATAGATGCAAAAATTCAACCGATATTCCCAGAATGTTCAACCATCTTTTGTTGGAGGTAGTTTGATGAAGAAAGTTGTTTTCACGGTTTTTGGCGCCTGGCTGTTGCTGGTCCTGGGAACGGCGGGCAATGCCGCCTGGGCCCATCCTCCGGTAACCCTTTACGATTACAACGGCAACCGCATTATCGACCAGCTGGACGACGGCGATACGGTAACCGCGGCCAATGGCGCGGTCTACAAGCAAGGACCGGCCTACAGCCCGAAGCAGACCTGCGGCAAGTGCCACGACTACAACGCGATCACCAAAGCCTACCATTTCCGTGAAGGCGCCAACCCCGGGGCCAACGGCGGGGTCAGCGACACCTGGGTGAGCGAAAACCGCAAGAGCAACAACCTCCAGAAATACCTGACCAACGCCTACGGGCACCTGCTCAGCCCCGGCCAGTTCGGAGCGTGGTGACCCCCCTCTTACCGCCAGTTGGCGGCTAAGAGCGTCCGCGGCAGCAAGAATGCTCCTTTCACCTCGGAAGGCAAACCCTACTTTTTCGACATCGGCACCGCCGACCACATGGCCACCTGCTACTCCTGCCATCCCGGCGGCGGCCCGGTGGAAGGCGTCGTCAACCAGGATGACAACACGGTAACCCCGTTCAACGATCCCGACCTGCAGCCGGTGCACAGCTACGACCGGGATTTCTACAGCTACGACTCCAACGACTTGGTGAAGGCCCTTTACGGCGCCGAAACCATCGAAGAAACCGTTGCCTCCCTGGGCGATCCCCGGCCCCACGACTGGCAGAAATCGGGGGTCATGGAAGCCGACTGTCTGCTCTGCCACATCGACCCGGAAAGCCAGTACACCTACCGGGCCGCCGACGGCCTCAAGGTCCAGCCTTTCCGGCCGCGGCTGATGATTTTCGCCAACCGGGACCCGGAAACCAACCAGGTGGAAGAGATCTCCTTCGGCATGCCGCTGGAACTCGGGTTGAAGAACAGCACCGCCATGAACTACACCGACGGCCTGCAGCGGATGATGCGGCCGACGCCGTTCAACGTGCTGGCCAAGCTGCCCAAAGAGATGGTCGGCGAAATGATGCAGATGTGGGTCGACGGCCTCAAGCAGATCGAAGCCGGCGGCGTCTCCCTGCCCTACGCCCTTTACGGCCAGAATGTCGCCAAGATCTGGGACAAAACCACCGGCATGCTGATCCCCGAATACTGCGCCAACCCCAACGGCGTCATGGACGAGATGCAGCGGCTGCAGAACGCCGCCCCGGCCCTGGGGATGTTTTTCATGCAGTTTCTCCAGTATTTCAAGGACAAGGGACTGCTGCCTGAAGACGCCACCATGGACGATTTGATGAAAATCATGTTCAATGATTTCGTCTACGCCTACCAGATCAAGTTCAACCGTCCCGGCACCGACATGTTCCTGCCGGTGCCCTTCCCCCTGCGGGCCTACGAACCCGGGAAGGTCTACACCAACTGGGACAGCTGCGACGCTTCAGTGCGCGACTTCATTCGCGCCGGGGTCATCGAAGGCGAGGGCCTGCCCTACAGCGGCCGGGTCGGCGAAGAGTACAGCGGCCTGATGTACGCCATGAAGCTGACCATGCAGGGCGACTACCGCTACATCGACCCGGAAACCGGCCAGATCGATCTCTCCCTGGTGATCAAGGACATCCAGGAAGGGGCCATTCCCGAGGGGGAAGTGCAGCCGACCCTGCACGCGCTCCTGCCCTCCTTCTTCGACATGATGCCCACCGCCGGCCTCATGGGGCTCGACCTCAACGGCGACGGCACGCCGGCCACCTACATCAAGATCACCCGCGACGGCGACGACTGGCAGGCCAAGGCCTACTACAGCGTCAGTGACCTGGACGCCAACGGCGCCCTGCCGATGGCCGAGATGTTCGGCGGCCAGCAGGATATCAACAGCCCGAAGTGGATCAAGGTCTGCGGCCAGTGCCACGCCATGACCAAGGATCACGGCAACAGCAACTGGACCCGGGGCCGGACCTACATGCTCGGCATGCCGGCCGACTGGGTCAAGAACGGCAACTACATCAATATCACCGACGATCCCGAAGCCATCGGCTACGACGTCCACATGTCCCCGGGCAAGTGGGTCGGCTGCGGCTCCTGCCACCTGCGCACCGACGGCAGCAAGGAGGACAAGCACAACTTCCTCAAGGGGGTTGACACCGCCCACATGGTGCGCAACGACCTCGACTCCAACCCGCGGCCCAAGACCTGTGAAGGCTGCCACCTGGCCGGCGAAGACAGCTACGCCCACAACCCGACGGCCCGGCACGAAGAGGTTTTCGGCGAAAACACCGGCCGCCACCTGACCAAGATCTCCTGTCAGGCCTGCCACCAGCCCTACCGCAAGACCTGGCGCTTCCGGCTGTTTGACGACACGCTGGGCTATTACACCAACTTCGACAACCTGATGGGCTACAACGTGCTGGCCGACCAGGCCTCCGGCATCGTCGGCGACGGCAAGGGAATGGCCTTCCCCGACCCGGCCTACGCCCTGCAGCCGGTCTACGGCACCTCGCCGGGCTACGGCATCCCCCATTTCCACATGGTCAGCCAGGCCATCGACGCCGACGGCACCGGGGTGCAGGCGATGGATTTCGTCTCCCAGATGGTCAACTACTTCAACATGGACGGCGAGGCCGATCCCGGCCGGCTGGTCAACGGCATGCCGACCAACTTCAAGTTTGACTTCTGGGCCTATTTCCTCGAGGTCACCTACGAAGGCTACAAAAAGATGGGGATTCCGCTCAACTACGATCCCCTGCAGCCCAACCTCAACTATCCGCCGCTTTACTACGCCAACGGCGTCAACGGCTACCCCCAGATCGTGGTCGGCAACCCGATCACCATCCTGACCTGGGTGGACGTGAACCCGCAGCCGGACGCCGACATGTCCGACCTGCCCTACGGCGGCGCCAAGGTGCTTTACATCCGCGAGCTGAATGCCATCATCAAGGCCTACAAGCGGCCCTGCCGGGTCGGCGTGGTCGATCCGATGGAGATGGCGATGATTCCGCCCAACGATCCCACCTGGGCGGCCAACCCCAATGTCGGTCGCGTGGTGCTCAAGGACAGCGGCTACGTCCTCTTCGATCACACCGGCGACATGTTCCCCGACATCTGGTGGGATGAGGATGTCAAGGCGGTCCAGGAAGCCCTGACCAAAGTGCTGAAAGCCGAGGGTGAGGCTGATCCCCATCCGGTGCTCTTCGTGGCCGCCCACTATTTCTCCGACAGTCACGGCATCAAGCCGGCCGAGAAGGCCCTGGGCTCCAAGTCCTGCAACGACTGTCACGGCAGCTCGGCCACTTCCGCCGGCGCCCACCGGGCCACCGACCGCAACATCGTGTTCATGCCTTGGTCACCGCCCTGGTTCCGGGATGAAAACCGCTTCATGAAATACAATCCCGAAACCGGCCAGATGGAGATGGCCAACCCCGACGGCCTCTTCCTGGTGGACGGCGAGGTTGACTACATCAAACCGATGCAGGCCAACGGGCTGCAGTTCATCGGCGCCCGGGCGGACGAAATCCTCGAACTCAGCCATCATCACGCCGAGGAGCTTTTCCAGCGGGCCGCCGAGGGCACCATCACCGGGGAAAACATTCCCGGCATCGACCCGGAACTGCTGACCCCGGAAGAAAGGGAAGCCGAATACGCCAAGCAGGTGAGCAACGGCCCGTGGATGGACAAGCAGTACTTCTACGTTCCGGCCGGCATGCTCTACCACGTCCAGGCCTGCGGCTTCAACCCGGCCATGGAGGACGTCTACCTCAGCGGCCGCGGCTTTGCCCAGGCTTACATTCTCAACTACGAGTATGAGGCCGAAGACGGCCACGCGGAAAGCAGCATCATCCGCCTGCCCTACGCGGCGGCGGCCAAACCGGAAATCTGGCACAAGAGCGCCGGGTCCGACTACTTCACCCTCGACCAGCAGGCCAAGGTAGTCGGTCAGCAAGGGACCTACGTGCTGGTCAAGGTCAGCCACCCCGGCGAATACATCGCCGTGGAACAGGGGGCCGGCGGCAGCAACGAACTGCTCAACGATCTCTGGGGCGCCTACATGAAGTAGGACTTCCCCGCTAACCAAACCAGAAAAAGGCTGCTTTCCGAGGAAAGCAGCCTTTTTTTTATCGCGTGTGAATATCCGGCAAACCGGGACGATTTTTTGCCGCCAAAATATCAAAAATAATCTCCCACCCGCCGCAGGCGGGCGACCACCCGCTCCCGGCCGAGGATCTCCAAGATGTCGAAGAGGCCGGGGCCTTTCAGCTGGCCGGTAACCGCCGTGCGGATGCCGTTGATCAGGATGCCGGCCTTGATCTCCAGTTCCGCCAGCATGGCCCGCACCACCTCCTCGGTGGCGGCGGCGGTAAACTCTTCCAGGGCGGCGAAGCGGTCCGCCAGCTGCGGCAGCCACTCGGCCAGCTGCGGGTGCTTGCGCAAATTCTTGTTCAGAGCCTTCTCCTCCATGGGAAAATCGTCGGCAAAGTAAGGCCGGCCCTGGGTGGCGAAGTCGGTGAGCAGATGGTAGCGGCTGCGGATCAGGTCGACGGTGCGGAGAAACCATTCCCGCCGCTCGCCGGCAAATTCTTCCCGCCAGAGGCCCGCCCGCTCCAGCTCGGCGCGCACGTAGGGCTCCAGCTCCACCAGCGGCATGGTCCGCAGGTAATGGGCGTTCATGCTGATCGCCTTGGGATCAGTGATGAACTTGGGATCGTTTTTCTGGACGTTGAAAACCGAGTTGGCCCGGTTGATCCCCTTGAGGTCGAAGGCGGCAATCAGCTCCTCGCGGCTGAAAAACTCCCGGGACTCGGGGTTGGACCAGCCAAGCAGCACCAGAAAATTGACCAGCGCCCAGGGCAGGAAGCCATGCTCCCGGTAGAAGTGAACCGCCACCAGCTCCCCGTGGCTGCGCTTGGAAATCTTGGCCCGCTTGGGATCCAGGGTCAGGGACATGTGGGCAAACTGCGGCACCGGCAGTCCCAGGGCCCGGTAGATGAGAATCTGCTTGGGGGTATTGGCGATGCCGTCCTGGCCGCGGATGACGTGGGTAATCCGATCGCGGGCGTCATCAACGGCGTTGGAAAGCACGTACAGGGGCTGGCCGTTGGAACGGACGATAACGAAGTCCTCGATGTCGGCGTATTTCTTCTCGATGCGGCCGTAAACCAGGTCGTCGAAAGCCACGCCCCCTTCCTCCCGAGGCACCTTGAGGCGGATGGTGTACGGCAGGCCGGCAGCCTCCTTGGCGGCCACCTCGGCCGGCGACAGCCGGCGGCAGGTGCCGTCGTAATGGTAGTCAAGCTTCAGCTCCCGGGCCCGTTCCCGCTTCTCCTCCAGCTCCTCCCGGGTGCAGAAGCACTTGTAGGCCCGGCCGGCGGCCAGCAGCCGCTCGGCGGCGGCCCGGTGCTCTTCCACGTAGTGGGACTGGAAATACGGCCCCTCGTCCCAGTCAATGCCCAGCCAGCGAAGGCCGTCAAGGATTCCCTGGATCGACTCCTCGGTGGACCGTTCGGCATCGGTATCCTCGATCCGCAGGATCAGCTTGCCGCCGGTTTTCCGGGCATAAAGCCAGTTGTAGATTGCCGTCCGCGCCCCGCCGATGTGAAGATAGCCGGTGGGACTGGGGGCAAAACGCACCCTTACTTCCTCTTTGCTCATCGCCAACCTCTTTGCCTGTAATGACCAGAAATCCTTCTGCCTCGCTGCCCGTCAATAGCACGGAACCGGGGCGAATGCAAGGCCGCCGGGGGCCGGCGCGCCGGTCAGCATGATGCTACTCCTTTCCGTTTTGCCATTTCAAGCGGCAGCCGCTGCCGGCTGCCGGCGGCAATCGGGACGAAAAGCCAGCAGCAGCTCCAGCTCGGCCACGTGCAGGCTGTCGCCGATAATCTCCAGCCCTTCCGGGGTCACGGTCAAACGCAGGCGCACCTTGCGGCCCCGGCCGGCTTCCCGGTAATCGCCGCTGGTCATCAGGTCCGGCAGCCGAT
>JAFDMG010000060.1 GCA_019306045.1 Deltaproteobacteria bacterium
TTCCGAACGCATCACCCGCCCGCGCCCCTGGTACCAGTATAGCACCACCTGGTAGCGGTTGCCCTTTTGCAGCACCATCCGGTTGATACTTAGTTTTTTTTCCGAACCGGGGATCCGCACCGCCAACGGTTCCAGGGAGATGACGTCCCAGCCGGCCCCGGGCATGCAGTTCCGGGGGGAGTGAAAGGCCTTGCTGCCGTCCATGCGGGTAAAATAGCTGAAATAGAAATTCAGCCGCCGTCCTTGGGCATCGGCGTAGTCGGCATTGAGATAGTCGTCAACTCCAAGGATAGCCACCACTTTGGCGGTCAAAGGTTCATTGGCCACCTGGCGCCAGGGACCGATATGTTCGGGGAAGGATGCCACCGGCCGCTTCAGGGGCACCGTTCTGCCCTCGCCCATGGTGTAGAGGAAAAAGGCCGTGGCCAGGAAAAAAGCGCAGAGGACGGCCAGGCGCCGGGCGGGAATCATGCTACTTGTCTTGCGGCTTATAGGCCTTGCCGTAACCGTAGCCATAGCCGTAACCGTAGCCGGAATAGTTTTTCACGTACATGCTCTGCTTGCGCACTCGCCGGTGGTAGCCGTTAAAAACCACTCCCATGATTTTTTCTTTGGCAATCTTTTCCAGGGCTACCTGCACCGCCTGCCGGGGCGTCTGCCCCCGGCGAACGACGAGGATGACGGCGTCCACCTCGTTGGCAATTACGTAGGTCTCCGGGGCCACGTTCAGCGGCGTACTGTCGAAAATCACCAGGCGGTCGGCGTAGCGGTCCTTGACCTCGGCAATCAGGGCCTTCATCTTTTCCGAGGACAACAGCTCGGCCGGGTTGCGGGCCTGGGAGTCCCCCGGCAGAATAGTCAGTTTTTCCACCGGGGTCTTCATTAGCACTTCTTCCAGGGGAGTCAGGCCGTTGAGATGGGTCGACAGGCCCTTGTCCATCATCTCCAGGCCGAAGTAGCGATGGATCTGGGGCTTGCGCAGGTCGGCATCCACCAACAACACGTATTCATCAAGCCCCAAGGCAATGGTAGCCGCCAGGTTGGTGGCCACGAAAGTCTTGCCCTCCTGGGGCAGAACACTGGTGATCAGGATGGTGCGCGGCACCTGGCCGTCCGGCGGCCGAGTGATCAGGGAACGGAGGAAACGAAACTGTTCGGCAATTTCAGAACCGGGCCGCTCGAGAACCAGCAGCTCCAGGGGCGGCTGCGCAAATTCCGGCGGCTTGATGACCTCGGCAACCGGTTTTTTAACTTTTTTAGGCGGCGACGGCGGCGCATTTTTTTCCCGGTGCGCCTTTTCCAAAGCTTCGTAAAATTTTCCCATCTGGCTATTCCTTGTTTACGCCTTGCTTTTCTTGCTGGCATTGTCCAGCGGCAGGTTGACCAACACCCTGGTGCGCAGATAGGCTTCCAGGTCCTCGGGAGTGTAAAAAGCCGGGTCGAGGATCTCCCGCAGATAAGCGAGACCAAAACCGCCGCCCAGGCCCAGGAAGAGGGCCAGCATTAGAATTTTCGGCACATTGGGCTTGATCGGCAGATCCGGGGGTACCGCCGGATCCAGCACCCGGAACTGCTCCCCTTTCTGCCGCTTTTCCATCTCTTCGGCCATCTGGGCGTCGAGCTTGCGGGCCAGCAGGTCCTGGTAGCGCTTCTGCATCGTTTTATAATCCCGGGTCAGCTTGGTCAGGGCCAGGTCAACCTGGTTGGTCATCTCCACCCGGCGGCGATAGACGGCGATCTGTTTTTTCAGCTGGGCAATCTGCTGGTCATAATTCCTGATGTTCATCCTGACTTGTTTCAGCTGCTCCTCGATCATCATCGTGGGCGACAATTCTTCCATGCCCAAATCGTTTTCCGTCCCTTTTGCCGACTTGGCCGCCGCCTGCTGTCTCTCTTTCAACTTGGCAATGATTTTACTCAGGTACACCACATCCGGATGCTTGTCCGTGTATCGCATCTTCAAAGCGGCCAGTTTTTCTTCCAGCTGGGCAATGTTGTCATCAGGCTCAACCATACTTTCAACGGTTCCGCCATCCTCGCCAGTATCATCATTCAAAAGCATGTCGGTATTGGGAGTGGCCGGCTGCTGCAGCGAATGCAGTTGATTGCGCAGCATAAGCGCCTGCTGCTTGTCCTGTTCCCGCCGCTGCTCCAGGCTGTTAAGTTCTTCGTTCAGCTGCTGCAGGATACTGAGGTTTGATGCCAGCTGTTCCGGCAGCATGCCCATATTTTGCCGTTTGAACTCTTCAACCTCTTTTTCCTTCCGTTCCAGGGCCTTGCGGTATTTTTCCGTCTCCCGCACGAGGAATTTTGTCGTGCCGATGGCCATCTCTTCCCTGACCTTGAGGTTTTCCTCGATGAACTGGGAGGCGATGGCGTTGGCCACGTCGGCGGCCACCTGGGGATCATGCCATTCAAAAGAGATGGTAAACGACTCCTGTCCCCCTTTTCCCTTGGCCCCCAGTTGGACTTTGATCATTTGCCGCAGGCTTTCCACCATGGCCAACATGGAAGGAGATTTGTCTTCCTCCTGGGGCGACTCGGGTTTGATTTTTAAAAGCCGGAAAATTTTCCTCTTGATCCGGGCAATAAAACCGTTGTCTTTCTTCTGCTCATTATCCCCCATCAACTTGAATTCCTTGATAATCTTTTCCAGGTTGGTACGGCTGTACACCTGCTGGGAGATGGTCCGCAAACGGCTGGCAACGCTCTGGCTGACGGTGGTTTTGATGTATGACTGGGGAATCCGCTGGGATTCCACCAGGATCAGGGTGGAAGCCTGGTAGATTTTCGGCGTTACCGCCAATTTGACCCCGGCAGCCGACATGGAGAGGACAAAACAAATGATGACCCACCACTTGCGGCGCCAGAGCATGTCCAGGTAAGGCTGCACATCTATTTTGGGAACATTAACCATGATTCTCTATCCATTTCCCACGAGCTTGAAAAAAGTTCCAATCAGCCGATTTTACCGACCAACGGCCCCGATGGCTGCGGATAAAATCGCGGACGCCAAAAACGTCGCCGCAGCTTGTCCGCCGGCTACCGGCAAATTTGACAATATAGCTTAATTCAGTAAAAAATTGAACCATAATTATGAATACTTTAAACAAAATTTCAACCCGGCATCCATGTTTTACTTGATAATCGTCGGCGTAATGAACACCAGCAGTTCGCCGTAGGCATCTTCGTCCCGCTTGTGCTTGAAAAAGCCGCCGACCAGGGGAATCTTCGAGAACACCGGCACGCCATCCTTCTGCTTGATGTTGTTGGCGCTGATGATGCCGCCGATGACCACCGTCTCGCCGTTGCCGATCAGCAGGGTGGTGTCGATGTTCTGGGTGTCGATGATCGGTTCTCCCGAGGGGGTGTTTTCCCCCTGGCTGTCGTTGCGGATCAGCAGCTCGAGGGTGATGTCGCCTTTCTGGGTGATGTGGGGGGTCACTTCGAGGCTCAGCTCGGCCTCCTTGAATTCCGTGTCCGGGTTGTCGACGTCGGCCGACTTGTAGGGAATTTCCTTGCCCTGGCCGATTTTCGCCCGGTGGTTGTCCAGCACCATCACCCGGGGATTGGAAAGGATCTTCACCAGGTCCTTGCCCTCCAGGGCCGAGAGGCGGACGTTGAAGGTGTAGGAGTTGAGCTTGCTGATGCCGAAGGTCACGGCGCTGGAAGCCGCCGGGGTCGGCAGGTTGATGAGGGCGTCGGCCATCTGCAGGCTGGCGGCGCTGCCGCCGACGGTGAAGGTCTTCTTGCCGCCGCCGAAGACATTCCGGTAGGCGCCGCCCCACTGGACCCCCAGTTCCTTGACCGCTTTCTTGGCGGCGACAACGATGCGGGCGTCGATCATCACCTGCTGGGTGGGAATGTCGAGCACCTTGAGCAGGCCGCGGATATTCTTGATGTTGGCCGGCAGGTCGCGGACCATGAGCATGTTGGTGCGCTCGTCGGCCCGCAGGCTGCCCCGCTCCGACAGCAGGGCCTGCAGCTGGGGGATGACCTTGGTGGCGTTGCTGTAGTTGAGGTACATGTACTCGGTCACCAGGTCTTCGCCGCGCTTGATGATCTCCTCGGCCTTGACCACCCGGTAGACCTCCCGGTCCCGGAACATTCCCAGCCCCCGGGACGCCAGGATGGCGTTGAGGGCCGCCTCGATGGTGATGTCGTTGAAATTCAGGGACACGTTGTCGGCCGGCACCTCGGCCCCGAGGATGAGGTTGATGCCGGCCTCGGCGGCCAGGGCCCGGAGGATGTCGCGCAGGCCGGTTTCCCGGCACTCGAGACTGATCCTTTTCCGCAGCCCGGCCGGCTTGCTGGCGGCGGCCGCCGGCTCCAGCTGTCCCGCTGCCGCCGGCCGGATCGACATGATGGACATGATCGGCGCCGCCAGGGTGACAGCCAGGATGAATACCAGGAAAATTCTTCTCATTTTGCCGCTTTGATCACGAAATTCTGCCGACTGGCGATAATGGGCGACAGGGTCAGCTCCAGCGGTTTTTTCCCCTTGAGCAGCACCACCCGGTTGGATTCGACCACCGCCACCCGGTAGCCCTCCACCTGGTCGCCGACGGTCACCAGCCGGCTGCCGACAATGGCCTTGTAGCCGCCGCCGCTGTTGATGATGGCTTTCAATTCCAGGGCCGGCGACAGGGCAAACTCCGGGTTGGCGGCCGCCTGGGGGCTGCGGATGGCCGCCTCCGGCTGGCGCGGCGTCAGCAGGGGAATAAAGGGGTTGCGCCGCCAGGCCGACGACGTTCCGGACGCCCGGCGCCGGGAGCGGGCCGCCGACGTTGCCGCCCCGACCGTGCCCACCAGCATTGCCGCCAGAAGAGTTATCATCAACGTTTTTTTAACCATCAGCCTTCACCCGACCGCGGTGCGCCGGCCGCGCTTCCCGCCGCTTCCGGATCCTGGCCGGCCGCCGGGCCGTCCTGCCGGAAGCGATAGTTGTTGATCACCAGCCGCACCTCCACCTGGGGCAGCACTTTCTCGCTGGTGACGATCTGCAGTTCATCCACGGTGTAAAGCTTTTCCCCCCGGGAAAAGGCCCGCAGGTAGCTGGCCATCTTGCGGTAGTCGGCCTGGAAATCCACCTCGAAGGGCTGGATGACATAATTTTCCCTGACCACCGGCGTTTTCTTGCGCAGGGCCAGGAGGGTAAAATCCTTGGGGTCGGCGGTCAGGGCCAGGGTTTTCACCACCCGGGCCACGTCTTTCTCGGTGGCCATCCGCTCCTGGAGGCGGGCCAGGGATTCCTGCTCGGCGGCCATCTTCTCTTTCAGGGAGGCCACCCGCCGGGCCTGCTGGTCCAGGTCGCCGTCGGGCGGCGGCAGCTTCTGCAGCTGTTCCTCCAGCTCCGTCGCCTGCTGGGCCATGACCGCCAGCCGGGCCTGCAGCGGCTCGACCAGGATGCTCCGGTAGCCGTAGACCACCATCAACAGGCAGATGACGGCCAGCAGCCCCAGGCGAAGCTGCTCCCGGGAAAGGCTGCCGGCCTTGAACCGGCCGCCGATATTTTTCAGGGCCTGCATCATGGGATAGTTTTCGACGATGGGTCAGAATACTTTACAGAAAAACAGCGGGAAGCCTTGAAAAAAGGGCATTTTCGGCGGCAAAAGCGAGCGGGCGGCCGAAACGGGTTCAGTCCCGGAAACCCTGGCGGTAGATGATGCGGTCGTTGCCCCGGTAGATGCCAAAAACGAAAGTGCCGGCACAGTCCGGATCGCCGGGCACCGCCAGCCACGCCGGGGCGGCGGCCTCGACGGTCAGCTCCTCCGGCTGGCCGGCCGGCGGCCGGCTCACCCGCAGGTAGCCGACCCCGCCGCTGACCCCCAGGCCCGACTCCAGGGTCACTCGGGGGGAACTGAAAGCGAAACCGCTGCTGCAGTCGTCGTCGAGATTGAGCACCCAGCGGCTGCCGTCCCAGTACTGCAGGTAGAAGGGAGAATGGGTGATGTCTTCACTTTCCAGGCCGTAATTGTCGGCGATCTGCAGCCGCCCGGAGCGCAGTTCGAGCCCGGTGATGTGGCCAATGGTAAAAATGCCGTCAGGATCGCCGTCGTAGCGAACCCCGTCCAGGTCGCGCACCGGCAGGGTCAGGTCGAAGTCGGCGGCAAAGGGCGGCGTCACTTCCCGCCGGTAGAGGAAGTGGTCGTCAATGGTCACCGTCTGACTCGAGCGGCGTGCCAGGGGCACCGCCGCCGCTGTCGGCTCCAGCTCGTGGCCGTCGGCCTGGTTGCGGTAGGCGGCGGCAACCGCGGCCGGCAGTTTGCAGAAGGCATCCCGGTAGTTGCGGGTCTCCGTGCCGGCGGCATTGACCGCCGTGATGGTGATCACCGGCCGCTGGTCGAAACCGAAAAGCTGGCCCAGGTAGGTGAAGTCGTGGCAGAAGGGCGCCAGGCTGACCGCCGGCACTGACACCCGGAAATGGTCGGGGACGAAGCGGCCAAGGGGACGGCTGGCCCCCTCGACCCGGGCGCCGCTGCCGAGGTAGTTGTCGTCGGTCACGGTGACGGTGATAATTCCCACCTCGTCAAAGGTTTCGTCGTCCAGCACCGCCCGGCCGTCGGTAAACGAGATGCCGGCAACCCCCAGGCTGCCGGGGGCGCCGCCGGCCGGCGCTTCCAGGCGGTGGCCGAGCTGCAGGTCGCGGCCCTGGTAATTGGCCGCCAGGCCGTTGTCCCCCAGGCTGGCCCCGGCGTCCGGGACGCCGTCCCGGTCGCCGTCGTCGGCAGCCTGCCAGAGCAGGGCCCGGGCACTGAGGTTGAACGGCCGGCCGGCGCGGACAAAAACGGTGCTCGCGGGTCCGTGGTCGGCCTGCCAGTCGGGCGTGGTGGTGTAAACCTGGAAGCCGAAAGGCCGGTAGAGCAGGATAAAGTCGTCGACGCCGAACATGTCGTCATGGCCGTCGCCGTCGCTGTCAAAGCGGACCTCCAGGCGCAGGCGGCCGGCATCGTCGTAGCGCAGCACCAGCGGCGCCGCCCCGCGGTTGAAATCGAGCCGCACCGCAGTCCAGTCGGTGCCGACGCTGGTGCCGTTGACCAGCAGCGGCCGGCTGCCGGTGGCCGGTTCCAGGTAAACCAGCCGCATCTGCAGCGACTGCGGGCCGTCGAGAACCTCCTCGCAGGCCCGGCGGCGCGGGTCGAGGCGCACGGCCTCCAGGGTGATTTCCTGGGCCTGCCAGCCCTGGTCCGAGGGCTTGCCGGCCAGCTGCAGCTTCTCGGCCGGCCGTTCCCAGGCCAGCTGGAAGCCGGCGCGGAAAAAATCCACCGCCAGCTCGCCGGCGGCCGCCCCGGCCGTCACCGCCACCCGGACCGTTTCGCGGTCGGCGCCGGCGGCCAGGTCGGGATGCCGCAGCCACAGCCGCACCTGGCCGCGGTCGGCGGCGGTGAACCGGTAGTCAGCCGTTGACCGGCCGTCGCCGCGCCACTCGCCCCGGGGCGGGTCGTCATTGGCATAGCCGTCCAGATCGGCATACCAGGCCGCGCCCCGGTCGGCGGTCAGCCGAACGATGCCGGCGTAATCGGTCAGCAGGCGGCCATCATCATCCACCGCCTGGATGGTGATCAGTTCCGGCCGGCAGGCCAGGGCCCGACCGTCACCGCCTTCATCGACGACCAGGAAATGATCGACGGCATTGCAGGTGGGACAGGTCCGTTCGCCGCCGTCCCACGATCGGCCGTCCCGCTCATTGGCGTAGATCTCCCTGATCCGGTCCGCGGGCAGGGAACCGGCAAAAATCTTCACCTCGTCCACCCGGCCGTCGAAACCGAGGCTGCCGCTGTCGGTGTAAAAGCGGCCGATCTGCAGGGGATTGCTGGTAAAGGCAATGCCGTGGCGGTTGCTGGCTTCCAGGACGCCGTCGACGTAAAGCTGGTTGGTATCGTCGGCGCCGTGCACCAGGGCGACGTGGTACCAGCGGCCGGTTTGGGGTATGGTGCGCGAACGCAGATAGGTGTAGTGGCCGGCGGCATCGGCCATCAACGAGGCGATCCGCTGGCTGCGCCCCGCCTGGAGATTCCAGCCCCGGCCGCTGCCGTGGTTGACGTCGGTCAACTTGGTGACGATGCCGTTCCAGGTGCCGAGGGAATCGGCCCTGAACCAGGCGGTGACCGTGAAGCCGGCGGCCGGGTTCAGGTCGGGCGCGGCCGGGATTTCCAGGTAGTCGCGGTTGCCGGCCAGGTGCCCCACCCGGCAGAGGCCGCCGCCGGCCGCCAGACTGCTCTCGGTGGCGGCGCTCCCTTTGGCCGTGCCGTGGTGGCCGCTGCCGCTGCTGTCCCGCACTTCCCCCGCCCGGCCGCTCCAGAGACACTCGTCCAGGCGGTACTCGGCCAGCAGCTGGACGCAGGCACAGGAATGACGCTGGCGGCGGATGACCGCCAGGCCGGCCTGGTCGACGGCCTCGCCGAAAACCTGCACCTCGTCAAGGTCGCCGGCAAAGCGGTTGCGGGTTTCACCGCGGTTGCTTTCGCCGCCGATGGTCGCCAAGCCGTCATCCCGGCCCCAGCGGCCACGAAAAGTGTCGCTGCTGTGGTTAATCAGCGTCCCGTCGGCGGCAAAAACGTAGATGTGCCGCCGCCGATGATCAATATCGGCCACGGCGGCGACGAAATACCAGGTGTCGTCGGCAATCACCGCCGGGGTGTCGAGCACCACCGGCCGCACGCCCCGGCTGTAAAAGCGCAGCCGCCC
>JAFDMG010000061.1 GCA_019306045.1 Deltaproteobacteria bacterium
CAGGAAAAAATGCTGACCTGGATCAGGGAGCACGGCCGGGTGGCGCCGGCCGACCTGGCGGCGGCCCTGGGAGCCGAGCCGGCGGAGCTGGAAAAAAACTTCGCCATCCTCCGGCACATGGAGCTGTTGCGCGGCTGCAAGGGGGAAGACGGCAAGGTCTACTGGACCCTGTTTGAACGCGACGATAAAAAGCAATGATTTCATAATGTTAACCCTAACTATTCATCCAACCTCTCGAAACCCGGCATTGCCGGGTTTTCTTTTGGTTACCGGTCAGATCAGCAATGTCAAGTAGCGGCTGCCTGATTACCGCTTGAATTTTCGCGGTTGCCGGGGTATATTTTTCATGGTTGTTCACCTTACTGCCTGCCGGGTCGAGGTTGCCATGAAATATGTCATTATCGGCAATGGAATTGCTGCCACCTGTGCCCTGGAAGCCATTCGCCGCCTGGACAGTCATGGCCGGCTGACCCTGATCAGCGACGAGGACAATCTGCCCTACAGCCGGCCCTTGATCAGCCACCTGCTGGCCGGCACCCTGCCGGCGGCGAAACTGCCGCTGCGGCCGCCTTCCTTCTATGACGATCTGGGGGTGGAAACCGTTTTCGGCCACCGGGTCGACAGTCTTGACCCGACGGCGAAAACGGTGCGGACGACGGCGGGGAAAACCTTTTCCTATGACCGGCTGCTGATCGCCACCGGCGGCGATCCCCGGGGGCTGGCGGTTCCCGGCCACCGGCTGCCGGGAATCTTTTTCCTGCGGCGGCTGGCCGACGTCCGGCAGCTGCTGCCGCTGGTCGGGGAGGGGAGCGAGGCCGTGGTCCTGGGCGGCGGCCTCGTGGGCTTCAAGGCCGCCGAGGCCCTCCGGTGCCGCGGCCTGCGGGTCACCATGGTCATCCGTTCCCCCTGGCCCCTGGCCCTGCAGGTGGACGAGTTTACCGGCCGGCTGCTGCTCGACCGGCTGCGGCAGCACGGCATCCGGGTGCTCCTGGGCCGGGAGGTGAAGGAGTTTGCCGGCCGGGAACGGCTGGCAAAGGTCGTCCTTGACGACGGCCGGGAAATCAGCGCCGGCCTGGCGGTGATCGGCAAGGGGGTCCGGCCGGCCATCGATTTCGTGCCGGCCGCCAGCATAAAAACTAATCAAGGAATTCTGGTGGATGAGTGCCTGCAGACCTCGGTGGCCGACGTTTACGCCGCCGGGGATGCTGCTGAAATGTGGGACCTGGCTTACCAGGAGCCGCGGGTCAACGCCATCTGGCCGGAAGCCGCGGCCCAGGGCCTGACTGCCGGCCGCAACCTCGCCGGCCGCCGGGCCCGCTATCCGGGCAGCCTGGGCCGCAACGTCATCCGTTTTTTCACTCTTGACCTGTTGACCATCGGCCGGACAAACCCGCCGCCTGACGGCCCCTATCGCCAGTTGACCGCCGCCGCTCCCGACGGTTCCTGGTACCGCAAGCTGGTTCTCCACCGGGATCGGCTGGTGGGCGCCATCCTGGTAAACCGGATCGAAGACGGCGGCATTCTCCAGGCGGTGATCCGCCAGCAGCGTCTTTTGCGGCTGCCGCCGGCAAAACTGCTGGACCGCTGGTCGTGGAGCGAACTCTGGCAGCTCTGAACTGTCGGCACGGGCGGCGGGGTGGCGGCTGTCCGGCCGGGCAGGGACGAGAAAATTATTCCATTCGGCCCGCCAGCCGGCGGGATCCCAACGTGGGGAGGAGGGAAAGATGAAAAAGGTTCAGGTTCACCCCGAACGCTGTCTGGGCTGCCGGCAGTGCATGTTTGCCTGTGCCGCGGCCCATTCCCGCAGCCAGGAGGCAGTCGGTGCCCTGGCCGAGCAGCCGCGGCCCCGGGCCCGGGTTCACGTGGCCGCCGCCGGCCGCCACTACCTGGGTTTTCCCAATCGCTGTCATCACTGCGAACCGGCTCCCTGCCTGCTGGCCTGCCTGCCGGGAGCCATCAGCCGCGAGCCGGCCACCGGCACGGTCATGATCGATCCCGATTTGTGCATTAACTGCGCTTCCTGCGCCATGGCCTGTCCCTTCGGCGTCCTGCGCTACGCCGCCGACTGGACGGCGCCGGCCGCCAAGACCGTGGCCATCAAGTGTGACAACTGCCTCGACCGGCAGTTGGCGGGCCGCCTGCCGGCCTGTGTCGAGGCCTGCAAGACCGGCGCCCTGACTTTCGAGGAAAGCGATGTGGCCCTGGAACGCAAATCCAGGGAGGTGGCCCGCAGCCTGGCCGTTGACGGTGAACGGGAAACCCTGCTGCCGCCGACCGTGGCCCTGCTCCTGGAGATGAAAAACGGCCTCGCGGCCAGCAACGACGCCGCAGACCAGTGATCAAGCACCAGCAAGAACCAACGGCCGACCGTCAACCCTGCTGGCCGGCAGTCGCAATCGAGGAGGGAAGTCATGGACAAACAAGCTGAACAACGGACGATAACCCGCGACGGGCAGCTGCTGCTCGGGAAAATGGCCAAGGAACAGGTGGAAACGGTCTGGGACCGGCTGGCGGCCCAGCAGCCCCAGTGCGGCTACTGTGAAATGGGGCTCAGCTGCCGCATCTGCGCCATGGGACCTTGCCGGATCGATCCTTTTGGTGAGGGACCGCAGAAGGGGGTTTGCGGCGCCGACGCCGACATCATCGTGGCCCGCAATCTCGGCCGGATGATCGCCGGCGGAGCGGCGGCCCATTCCGACCACGGCCGCGACCTGGTGGAAGTTCTGGCGGCCGTGGCCGCGGGCGAGGCCCCCGGCTACCAGATAACTGACGAGGAAAAGCTGCGGCGGCTGGCGGCCGAGTACGGCCTGGAAACAGACGGCAAAGACACCCTGGTTCTTGCCGGGGAACTGGCCGCCGCCCTGCAGGAAGAGTACGGTACCCGCAAGGGCTACCTGACCATGACCGGCCGGGCTCCGGAAAAGCGCCGGCAGCTCTGGCAGGCGCAGGGGATCAGCCCTCGGGGGATCGACCGGGAAACCTCGGAAATGATGCACCGCACCCACATGGGGGTCGACAACGGCTGGCAGTCGATCCTGTTGCACGGCCTGCGCAACGCCCTTTCCGACGGCTGGGGGGGCTCCATGATCGCCACCGAGGTTTCCGATATCCTGTTTGGCACTCCCAGGCCCGGTCCGAACACGGTCAATATCGGGGTGCTCAAAGAGGACCAGGTGAACATCATTGTCCACGGTCACAATCCGGTGGTCTCCGAAATGCTCGTTCAGGCCTGCGAAGACCCGGAACTGGTGGCCCTGGCCAGGGAAAAAGGCGCCGCGGGCATCAACCTGGCCGGCCTCTGCTGCACCGGCAACGAACTGCTGATGCGGCACGGCATCCCGGTGGCCGGCAACCACTTGATGACCGAGCTGGTCATCGGCACCGGGGCGGTGGAGATGATGATCGTCGACTACCAGTGCATCATGCCGGCCCTTGGCGCCCTGGCTCCCTGTTACCACACCCGGATGATCAGCACCAGCGACAAGGCCCGTTTTCCGGGCATGGTCCACCGGGAATTTCACCCGGACAACGCCGCCGAACTGGCCCGGGAACTGGTGCGGGAGGCGGTGGAAAACTTTGCCAACCGGGGGGAAACCTACATCCCGGTCCAGGCGGTGCCTTCCGTGGGCGGTTTTTCGGTGGAAGCCATCCTCGATGCCCTGGGCGGCACCCCCAAACCGCTCATTGACGCCATCGTTGCCGGCAAGATCCGCGGCGCGGTGGGCATCGTCGGCTGCAACAACCCGAAGATCAAGCACGACTACGGCCACGTGACCCTGACCAAGAAACTGATCGAGCAGGATTACCTGGTGGTGGATACCGGCTGCGCCGCGGTGGCCAACGCCAAGGCCGGCTTCAAGGTGGCGGAGGCCATCCGCTACGCCGGGCCCGGGCTGCGGGAAGTTTGTGGTTCCCTGGGCATCCCGCCGGTATTGCACATGGGCAGCTGCGTTGACAACGTCCGCATCCTGGTGCTGGCCGCCGCCCTGGCCAACGCCCTGCAGGTGGACATCAGCGATCTGCCCCTGGCCGGGGCCGCCCCGGAGTGGTACTCGGAGAAGGCGGTTTCCATCGGCGCCTATTTCGTCGCCTCGGGGGTGTACACCGTTCTTGGCCCCCTGCCGCCGATTGCCGGCAGCATGAACGTCGTCAAACTGCTTACCGAGGGTCTCAACGAGGTGGTCGGCGCCTGTTTCGCCGTCGAACCCGATCCCCTGAAAGCCGCCGAGTTGATCATGGGGCACATCGAGGGCAAGCGTCGGGCCCTGGGACTGACGGCCCGGGACTGAACGGCCGCCGGCCGGGAGGCCGGCGAAAAAATCAGCTGTTAGGGAGGTAACTCACATTTTGCGATCAAGAATGAAATTGTTTTTTCTGGCGGTGCTGCTGCTGGCGGCCGGTGGCCTGGTACTGGTGCCGGCCGTCCGGGCGGAAAGGCTGGCTGTCAAGGTCAGGAAGGCCAACGTCCGTTCGGGGCCGGGAACCGACCATGAAATCATCTGGCAGGTTGGCCTCTATTATCCCCTGCAGATCGTGGAGAAAAAGGGCCACTGGTACAACTTCACCGATTTCGAGGGTGATGCCGGCTGGATCAGCGAAAAACTGGTGGGCAAGATCAAAACGGTCATCACCCGGAAAAACAAGTGCAATGTCCGTTCGGGACCGGGAACCGAAAACCGGGTGGTCTTCATTGCCGACCGGGGAGTGGCGATGAAAGTACTTGGCTCCCGGGGCAAGTGGCTCCAGGTCCGCCATCCCGACGGCGAACAGGGTTGGATTCATCGCTCCCTGGTCTGGTGATTTCCGGCGGCCGGCCGGGAAACCGGGTTTTGGCAGCCGCCACAACCATGGCCGCTTTTTGGCATCCATCGGCGGCCATGGTTTTTTCTGGCCGCCCGCGGCGCTCGCCTTGAACGGGCGCGCCGGCGGCGAGACGGCGTCCCCACAGGCGGGGCAGGGGAGGCTGGCGGCCCAATCGGCAATTGACGGCCGGCGCCAGATCTGCTATTGGGGGTAGCAGTTTTCTTGCCCGAAACGGCCCCGCCGGCAACCAAGACTAAGGATTCCAGTGGATTTCAATCTCCTGATCCAGCAGCTGGCCATTATGAGCGTCCCGGTGCTGATGGCCATTACCATCCACGAAGTAGCCCATGGTTACATGGCCGACCGGCTTGGGGACCATACCGCCCGCCTGGCCGGCCGTCTGACCCTGAATCCCCTCCGGCACCTGGACCTGATCGGCACGGCGGTCTTTTTCCTCACCCGGGTGATCGGCTGGGCCAAGCCGGTGCCGATCAATCCCCGCAATCTGAAAAATCCCCGCCGCGATCTGCTCTGGATCGCGGTGGCCGGGCCGGCCGCCAACCTGGCCCTGGCCCTGGCCAGCGCCGTGCTCTTCCACGGCCTGCAATTTTTTCAGCCGTTTATCCTCGGCGGGTCGCCGGCGGCGGCCAGGCTGCTGCTGCCGCTGACCATGATGGTCAAAGCCAGCGTCTTTATCAATACCGCCCTGTGCATCTTCAACCTCATCCCCGTGCCGCCGCTGGACGGCAGCCGCATTCTTGCCGGCCTGCTGCCGCCGGGGCCGGCGATGCTGATGGCCCGCATCGAACCTTACGGTTTCATTATCCTGATGGTGCTGATCTTCAGCAACGCCATCAATCTGGTCATCGTGCCGGCCATCAGCTTTCTGGTCCAGGCGATGATTGGCATGGGCTTCATGTAATATTATAAGGTGATGGTTTAATAAATATTTATATTATCTTGAGATTACTTGTATTTTTCGAGGTTTTTAATGACGACTGCAAAAAAACGGGTACTGTCGGGCATGCGGACCACCGGCAAGCTGCACCTGGGACATTTCCACGGCGTCCTCACCAACTGGCTTGAACTGCAAGATAAATACGACTGTTTTTTCTTTGCCGCCGACTGGCACGCCCTGACCAGCGAGTTTCAGCACCCGGAAAACATTCCCGCCAGCACCAGGGACCTTTTCCTCGACTGGCTCAGCGTCGGCATCGATCCCGGCAAAGCCACCATTTTCGTCCAGTCCCACGTCAAGGAACATGCGGAGCTGCACCTGCTGCTGTCGATGATCACCCCCTTGTCCTGGCTGCTGCGCAACCCGACCTTCAAGGATTCCCAGGAAGAGAGCAAGAACGAGGAGGCCGCCACCTACGGCTTCCTTGGCTACCCGGTGTTGCAGGCGGCGGACATCATCATTTACCGGGCCAACCTGGTGCCCATCGGGGTGGACCAGCTGCCCCACGTGGAACTGACCCGGGAAATAACCCGGCGCTTCAATTACCTGTACGGGGAGATCTTTCCCGTTCCCGATCCCCTGCTGACCGAAACCCCCAAGCTTCTGGGCCTGGACGGCCGCAAAATGAGCAAGAGCTACAACAATGCCATTTTTCTCGCCGACGACGAGGAAACGATTCGCAAAAAGGTCAGTCAGATGATTACCGACATCCAGCGGGCGCGGCGGAAAGATCCCGGCGATCCCGAGGTCTGCAATCTTTTTCCCCTGCAGCTGCTCTATTCTCGTCCGGAGGAGGTGGCGCGCATCCGCGAAGAATGTCCCCGGGCCGCCATCGGCTGCGTGGAATGCAAGAAGATCCTGACGGTCAACCTGCAGCGCCACCTGGCACCGATCCGGGAAAAGCGCCGCTTTTATGAGCGGCATCCCGATGATCTCAACGACATTATCGCCGCCGGCACCAGCCGGGCCCGGGAAGAGGCGGCTGCCACCATGGCCAGAGTGCGGGAAAAGATGAAAATCAGCTGACTTTTGGCCGGGAACTCGCGGCTGCGAGGCGCGCCGGCCGGCGGCCAACGAACCACTTGAAAACAGCGCAGGTAGCAGTGACTGACAACAGCGGCAGTTCCGCGGCATCCTTTTTCCCGCCGGTTCATCAGCATCTTTACGCCCTCGAGGAACAGTTCTATGTTCTCCTGGACAGTTTCGAGGGCCCCCTCGACCTGCTGCTTTTCCTGGTGCGCAAGAACCGGGTGGCCATCGAGGACCTGCCGATCATCACCGTCACCCGCCAGTACCTGGCCTACCTGGAGCTGATGGAAGAGTTCAACCTCAGCATTGCCTCGGAGTACCTGGTGATGGCCGCCACCCTGATCCAGATCAAATCCCGGGTGCTGCTGCGGCGGCAGGACGCCGAGGAGGAGGATGTTCAGGAACCGGGGGACGATCCCCGGGAAGAGATCATTGCCCGGCTGCGGGCCTACGAGCTTTACAAGAAAGGGGCCGACTACCTGGGCAAGCAGCCGCTGACCGGCTGGGACTGTTTTCCGCCGGCCCCCCGGCAGGATCCGGAGCTGGCAGCTGCCGGCAGTGACGGCGCCGACAGCCTGGCGGGTGAAATGGTGGAGCGCTATGCCGTCGATCTCAACGACCTGCTGACCGCCTTCCTGCAGCTTTGTGAACGGCAGAAAGAACTGCAGGAGCGGCTGGAAATCATCCACGACACCGTTGATCTGAGAGAGCTTTGCCAGCGGGTGGAAAAGACCTTGACCCGCTATGCACCCATTGAGTTCAGCCATCTTGCCTCCCGGCTGCATGCCGACCGTTCCCTGGTGGTGGCGGTCTTTTTTGCCCTGCTGGAGATGGGACGCCAGCAGCGGCTCTCTCTGCACCAGGAGGAACCGCTGGCGGCGCTGGTCATCCACCACGCGGCCCATGGGCGGCCCCGGATTGAAGTTGATGATTAAAGAAGTCAGTCAACTGAAGGATATCATTGAAAGTATTTTGCTGGTTGCCGAGGAACCGGTAGCCTGTCGGGACCTGCTGGAGCTGCTGGAGCCGGAAAGCGAGGAGCTGCTGGCCGCCGCGGTGACGGAGCTGGAGAGTGAATACCGCCTGCGCAATCGCGGTTTTTTCGTGCAACGGATCGGCGACTGCCTGCGGCTGATCACCAAGGCGGACAATGCCGTCTGGATCCGGCGGTTCAAGGCCGGCAAACCGGTCCGCTTCAGCCGGGCGGCCCTGGAAACCCTGGCGATTATTGCCTACCGCCAACCGATCACCCGGCCCGAAATCGAGGCCATCCGGGGCGTCGACGCTTCCGGTGTTCTGCGTCTGCTGCTGACCAAGGAGCTGATTGCCATCAAGGGCCGCAAGGAAGTTCCCGGATCCCCCTGGATGTACGTCACCACCGACAAGTTTCTCCAGGTCTTCAACCTCGCCAGTCTTTCCAGCCTGCCGGACATCAACTCCTTTGGCGATCTCTATCCCAGCTTGGAGCTGCCGCTCTTGGACGGCCAGTAACCGGCGCCGGCCATCTCGAGGAGAGTTTGCGGGCATGGCAGAAGAACGTCTGCAGAAAATCATCGCCGCGGCCGGCGTCGCTTCCCGCCGGCAGGCGGAGAAGCTGATCGTCGCCGGCCGGGTGACGGTCAACGGCCGGCCGGTAACTGAACTGGGCGCCAAAGCCGACCCGCGGACCGATCGGATAGCCGTGGACGGACGGCTGCTGTCGGCGGCCGGCAAGCGGCGCTACCTGCTGCTCAACAAGCCGGTGGGCTATTTGTGCACCATGGCCGATCCTGCCGGGCGGCCCATCGTCAGCGAGCTGCTGACCGGCGTCCGGGAACGGGTCTATCCCGTCGGCCGGCTGGACTATCTCTCGGCCGGCCTCCTGTTGTGTACCAA
>JAFDMG010000062.1 GCA_019306045.1 Deltaproteobacteria bacterium
GCCTCTTTCACCCGCTCCCGGGCCACCTGGCGGTCAACGGCAAATTTCTCCTGCAAATAACGCAGCTGCTTGCGGGCCGCGGCCAGTTCCGCCTGGTAAACCTGGTAGTTGCGCCGGGCATTGTCAAACTCGTCCTTGGGCACGAAATCATCCTGCTGCAAGGGCCGCAGCCTTGCGACCCGCAGCGAGGCCAGCTCAAAACGGGCCCGGGCGGCCGTCAGGGCCTGCCGCTGCTGGGCAATCTGCAGCGGCACTACCCGCTCAATCCGCGCCAGCTCCGCCCGGCGGGCTCCCAGGGCCGCCTCTGCCTGCGCCACCCGGGCCTGCAGGTCCCGGTTTTCTATCTGGGCAATGGGGTCGCCCTGCTTTACCCGGTCGCCCACCTTGACGTACAACTTTTCCACCAGCCCGGAAACCCGCGAACCCACCTTGACTTCGGCGCCGACTTTCGGTCGGACAATGCCGGTGGCCAGGAACGTCTCCCTGATCGGCCCGATTTCTGGCCTCACGGTCTTGATTGCCTCCCGGCCGGAGGCGTCACTGCCCGGACGCCAGGCACGTCCGTCGCCGGCCGATCCCGCCAGGCAGAACAAAACAACCAGAATGGCGGCGAGCTGTCGTTTCATTCCGCTTCCTGGCCAAAAACGCCAACCGCCCTCTCCAGGGAAAAAAGGGGAAGCCAGGCCGTGCTGGTATTTTTTCTCCACCGCCTGCAGGTCATTGCGGGCCGCATCGCGGTAATCGGCCGTCATCTGGCACTGCCGCGTCGTACTGCGGCAATTCAACAGGGCCTGCCAGACCTCCTGTTTGATCTGCAGTTCCAGTTCCCGCCGCCGGGCCCGGAGCCGCTGGTCCTCGTAATCATGGCTGCGCAACCGGTACCATGATTCACCGCCGGCAAAGAAATTCATGGACATATTGAGGCCGCCGGCAAGATAGTCCCGGGTGTCGTCCACGTGCTCTCCGTGCTGCCCGGCTTGGGCAAAAAGGTCCAGCCGGGGCAAAAATTCGGCCCGGACCTCGTTCCTGGCTTCCAGATTGATCCCCTGGGAGAGCGCCAGCTCCTGCAGCTCCGGGCGTGTGGCCAGGGCCCGACGGTAAAGTTCCTCAATGGCCAGTCCCGGCAGGGGGGAGGAGGTATAGTAGTGATTGAAAGCCCCGAAATCGATGGTAAAGGCGTTCTGCGGCTCCTCGCCCAGCAAAACGGCAATGGCGGCCTTGGACTGCTGGAAACGGTTGTCTGCTTCCTCGAGCAGGTAGCGGCCCTCGGCGTAGGTGGCTTTGGCTTTCAAGACATCAGGATAAGCGGCATACCCGACCTGGTGGCGTTTACGGGCCGCTTCCAAGTGAATCCGGGCTCTTTTGAGAAAGGCGTCGGCCTGAAAGCGCTGTTGCCAGAAACCATAACTGAGGGCCATCTCAGTCTTGATTTTCCTGACGACCTCCAGTTCATCGACCCGGTAAAGCTGCCGGGACCGCAGCACCTGGTCCCGGGCCTGGCGGTAGGCGGCCAGGTTGCCGCCCCCCCGGAAAAGCTCCTGGCGCAGCGTCAAATAACGTTCATGGTAGTCATAAGCCGGCAGGTTTTCCTCATCATACCGCTTTACCTGGCTGTCCAGGTCCAGCCGGGGCAGAAACAAGCTGTAACGCTGCTGCAACTCCTGCTGCCGGAGGTCTATCTGCCGCCTCGACACCTGCAACCCCGGGTTCCGGGCCAAGGCCATGGTGATACACTGGGACAGGGTCAGACCCTTGCCCGTTGGCGGCGCCATGACCTCGGCGGTTGCGGCTCCCGGGCCGGCAACCCCCATTGCGGCCAGCAAAAAAACCGCGGTCACCAGGAAAACGGCAACCTTCCTCTTCCCGGAGGCGGCAACCCTGGGCCGGCGCATGACGATCCGGTCAGCCCCTATTCTTCTTCGTCATATTTGGGCCAGATTTTGCCGGCGGCAATTTCCCGCAGGGCCATGACAATGGGCCGGTTCTTGTACGGCTGCTCCAGCAGGGTCTGCTGCCCCTTGAACAGCTGCTTCGCCCGCTTGGCTGCCAGCAGTACCAACTCAAAACGGTTGTTCACCCGGGCCAGGCAGTCCTCAACAGTAACACGCGCCATCTTACAACTCCTTGTTTTTATTGTATTTTTTGATGTTTTCGCTAAAATTCCGGAAAAATTCTTGCTGCCTGGCCAGCCGGCAGCGTTCGGCGGCAATGATGTGGCACAGGCAATCCACCGCCTGCTCCAGGACATCATTGATCACCAGGTAGTCATACTGTCGCCCGAAAACCAGCTCCTGGGCGGCATTGGCCAGCCGGGCGGCAATCACCTCTTCGCTGTCGGTGGCCCGCTGCCGCAGGCGCCGAGCCAGGACTTCCCCGCTCGGCGGCAGCACAAAAACCAGCACCGAACGGTCGGCAAAGCGGCGACGGATCTCAAGCCCCCCCTTGACATCGATATCCAGCAGGACATCCCGGCCGGCGGCCAGGCTCTCGGCCACCGTCTGCCGCGAGGTGCCGTAATAATTGCCGTGCACTTCCTCCCATTCCAGGAAAACATCGGCGGCCAGCAGGCGCTGAAACTCTTCCCGGGAAACAAAATGGTAATCAACCCCCGGGCGCTCTCCCGGCCGCGGCTTCCTGGTGGTGTAGGAAACCGAGTAGGCGATGTCGCTCATCCGGGCCAGGCACTGGCGCCCGATGGTACTTTTACCACCGCCGGACGGCGACGACAAGACCAGCAGGAAACCCGTTCTCGGCACGGTTGTCATTTGCCACCCCTGATGACGCCGACTAGCCCTCTCAACTGCCTGCCCCTTCCGGCAGCGCCAGACGGCTGGCAATCGTTTCCGCCTGAATGGCCGACAGGATGACATGATCACTGTCGGTGATGATCAGGGCCCGGGTCTTGCGACCCTGGGTGGCATCGATCAGTTTGCCCCGGTCCCGGGCTTCGTCCTTCAGCCGTTTCATCGGGGCCGAAGCCGGACTGACAATGGCCACCACCCGCGCAGCCACCACATGGTTGCCCAGGCCAATGTTCAACAAGCGAAAACCGGAACCACCCATCTTCTTTATTCTCCTGTCAGGCCCCGGGTCGGGCGCCGGCGACCAGGGCCTTTTCAGGCCGGCAGCCGGACATCAGGCAATATTCTGCACCTGTTCCCGCAGCTTTTCAAGTTCGTTCTTGATCTGGATCACCGTGCCGGCCACCGGCAGGCAGGAGGCCTTTGAACCGATGGTGTTGGTTTCCCGCAGCAGTTCCTGGATAATGAAATCAAGTTTTTTCCCCCGGGCACCAGCCTGCATGGTGATCGTCTGCCGGAACTGCTGGCAGTGGCTGCGAAAGCGCACCATTTCTTCGGTGACATCGGCCTTTTCCGCCTGGAGCGCCGCCTCCTGGTAAAGGCGGCTGTCGTCGGCCATCTCGGTGCCGGCCAGCAGTTTCTCCATCCTGGCCAGCAGGCGGTCCCTGATGGCCGCCGGCAGGGGCTCCACCTGTTCGGCAATGGCCGCCAGCAGTTCCTCCAGCTGCCCGATCCGGGCCAGTAAATCAGCCTTGAGACTCTCCCCCTCGGCGGCCTGCATGGTCCGCAAAGCCTGCAGGGCCTGCTCGATGACCGCCAGGTAATTTGCCGCCTCCTCCCGCAGGGTTTCAGGTTCGGGGCTGTTGAGAAGCACGTCCCGCTGACTGACCAGCAGGGAAAGAGGAATGTCGCCGGCAGCCAGCCCCAGTTCCCGCTGCAGCCGCAGGAAAGCCCGCAGGTATCCCCGCGCCAGGGCAATATTCACCTGCACCAGCTGCTCGGCCGCGGTGTCGTCGGCCTGCAGCTGAATATTGAGATCCACCTTGCCCCGCAAAACGTGGCGCTGTACCAGTTTGCGGGCCTGGGGTTCCAGGTGCCCGAGCATGGCCGGGGCCTTGAAGCGGCAGTCGAGAAAGCGCGAGTTGACCGCCCGCACGCTGACGGTGACTCGGTAAGGCCCGATTGCCCTCTCCGCCTCGCCGTAGCCGGTCATGCTGAACAACGGGTTCTCGCCCCCGGCCGTTTTCGTGGTTTCCGCCATCACTTTTCCCATACGGCAACGATTTCTCCCCGCACCAGATCCTCGTAGGTTTCCCGTTGGCGCACCACCTGGTAACGGCTGCCGTTGACCATGATTTCCGGTACCCGCGGCCGGGAATTGTAATTGGAAGCCATGGTAAAGCCATAAGCGCCGGCACTCATCACCGCCAGCAGGTCGCCCCGCTGCACCGGCGGCAGCGGCCGTTCCTGGGCCAGGAAATCGCCGGACTCGCAGATAGGGCCGACCACGTCAACCGCCACGGCCCGCCCGGCGGCGCCATCGGTTTTCCTGACCGGCATGATATGCTGGTAGGCGTTGTAAAGGCTCGGACGCACCAAATCGTTCATCCCGGCATCGACAATAACAAATTTTTTCTGCTGGCCCTCCTTGGTATACTGGACCCGGGTTACCATGATGCCGGCGTTGCCCACCAGCACCCGGCCGGGCTCGACGATCAGCACGCAATCCAAGTCGCCAACCACACCAATGACCGCCCGGGCATAGTCGGCCGGCTGGGGCGGTTCTTCGGCTTCGTAAGTGATCCCCAGGCCGCCGCCGATGTCCAGGTAGCGGATCTCCATGCCGTAGCGCCGCAAAGTATTGACCAGGGACTTGATCCGCTGCAGGGCGTCACGGAAAGGGCTCACTTTGGTCAACTGCGAACCGATGTGACAGTCGACGCCCACCACCCTGACATGGGGCAGCCGGGCGGCTTCCAGGTAGCGGTCGACAGCCTCGCCCATGGGGATGCCGAACTTGTTCTTGCTCAGACCGGTGGAAATATAGGGATGGGTCTGGGGATCGACGTCCGGATTGACCCGCAGGGCCACCGGGGCCGTTTTTCCCCGCTGGCCCGCCACCTCGTTGATGACCAGGAGTTCCTGGGCCGATTCGACGTTGAACATCAGGATGCCGGCCTCCAGGGCGGCTTCAATTTCAGTCACCGTTTTGCCGACCCCGGAAAAAACGATCTTGGCGGGGGACACCCCGGCCTTCAGGGCCCGGAACAGCTCGCCGCCGGAAACCACGTCGCAGCCGCTTCCCAGGGAGGCGAAGAGGGCAATGACACTGAGATTGGAACAGGCCTTGACCGAGTAGCAGACCAGGTGTTCCTGCCCGGCAAACGCCTGGTCGAACACCCGGAAATGCCGCTCCAGGGTCCGGTGGCTGTAGAGGTAAAAAGGAGTGCCTTCCCGGGCGGCAATTTCGCGCACCGGCACCTCTTCACAAAAAAGCTCGTCATCCTGGTAGTGAAAATAATGCATCGCCAACCTCTCTCGCCCGGGACACTCTCAGGGCAGGTAAACGGTCACCGGCGCCGACAACTGGCTTTCGTTGCGCTGCCGCGAGCCGTCGACCGCCGAAATCCTATAGGTATAGCGCCGGCCGGGCACCACCTGCCGGTCAAGATAATCGGTTCTCCCGGCCGGTACTTCCAGGATATACTTCCGGCCGCTCTCCTCGTCGGTTTTGTAGACCCGGTAAAGCTGCAGGTCCGGTTCCTGGTTGGCCCGCCAGACCAGCTGGATGCCCCCCTGGTATGGGAAGGCGGCAAAGCCGGCAACCGCCGCCGGCGGCGTGTAGTCCCCCGGCACCAGGGTCACCGGCCGGGAACGGCGGCTCTCCCACGGAGTGCCCTGAAAAACCGAAAGGGTGGTCACGGCGTACTCGTATTTCACCCAGTCCCGCAGCCCGACATCGATATACTGGTGGTCAGTCACCACTTCCTGGGTGACCAGCTGCCAATCCTGGCGGCCGCCGGTGCGCCGGTAAACCCGGTAGCCGAAAATCTCCGGCACGTTTTTACCCGTGCCTTCCCAGCGGGGAACCTCCCACTGCAGCTTGGCCACCGACGAATCAGGGACCGCCGTCAGCGCCGGCGGCGCCTCGTAGGGTTCAAAGCCGTAAATCTTCAGCTTGTTCGACGGTTCGCTGTACCAGCCGTGCCGGTTGCGGGAAATCACTTTCACCGCTTCCAGCCGGTGCCGGGGAATCTGGGGCAAAGGGTAGTAAACCAGCCGCCCCCGGACGAAACCCGTCCGCGGCTTGGGCAGCCGCAGCCTGTCGAGCAGGACGAAACCTTCATCACACATGAGGCAGCCGTCAGCGCCGGCGTCGACCACCTTGACAAAAATGGAAAACTCCTCGACTTCCGCCGGCCGGCTGCCGTCGGTATTTTCCCGGGGCAGCGACCAGACGAGAAAACGCTTGCCGGGCCGGACATCCAGGGTAAGGTCGTCAATGGCCTTGGGAACGATCACCTGCCGGGGCCGGGGGTTGGCTTTCTTGCCGCAGCCGCCGAGGCCAAAGCCCAGCCACAACAGCAGCCCCAGCAGGATCAGCCGGCAGGCAAAACCGTCTGTTGCCGGCGCTCTCAACTGCCGCTCCCGGACTGCCATTTTTTCTTGACCCGTTCCAGCTGCGCCCGCACCCGGGCCCGGGCGGTGCCGCCGTAGACATCCTTGCTGTCCACGGCATCGGCGGCAGCCAGCAGCCCCAGAACCTCGTCATCAAACAGCGGCGAGAATTCCTGCCATTCGGCCAGGGGCAGATCCCGGAAACGCCGCCCGCGTTCAAGGCAGTGAGCCACCAGGCGGCCGACAATTTCATGGGCCTGGCGAAAGGGCAGGCCCCGGCGCACCAGGTAGTCGGCAATCTCGGTGGCGGTGGCAAAGCCCTCTTCCGCCTGGGCGGCCAGCACTTCCCGGTTGAAGGTCATGGTGGCCACCATCGGCGCCATGACGGCCAGGGAACCCGTTACCGTATCCAGGGCGTCGAAAAGCGGTTCCTTGTCTTCCTGCATGTCCTTGTTGTAGGCCAGGGGCAGGGCTTTCATGGTCACCAGCAGGGAGACCAGGGAACCCACTACCCGGCCGCATTTGCCCCTGACCAGTTCCGGCACGTCGGGATTCTTTTTCTGGGGCATAATGCTGCTGCCGGTACAGAACGAATCGGCCAGGGAGACAAAATTGAACTGGGTCGACGACCAGAGGACCAGTTCCTCGCAGAAGCGGGACAAATGCACCATGATCAGGGCGGCGGCGAACAGCGTCTCCAGGACCCCGTCCCGGTCGCTGACCGCGTCCATGCTGTTGGCGGTCAGGCCGGCGAAACCCAGCTCGTCTGCCACCTGCCGGCGGTCGATGGCAAAACTGGTGCCGGCCAGGGCCCCGGAGCCCAGGGGCGACTGGTCGAGCCGCTTTTCCAGATCCCGCAGCCGCTGCCAGTCGCGGTCGAACATCTCCACGTAAGCCAGCAGGTGGTGGGCCAGCAGCACCGGCTGGGCCTGCTGCAAGTGGGTAAAGCCGGGCATCACCGTGTCCACGTGCTCTTCCGCCTGGACAACGAAGGCCAGGATCAACTCGCGCAGCCGGCGGCGCACCTCGGGCAGCTCCCTTTTCAGGTAGAGCCTGATGTCGAGGGCCACCTGGTCGTTGCGGCTGCGGGCCGTGTGCAGCCGGCCGGCCAGTTCGGTACCCACCAGCTCCCCCAGCCGGGCTTCGATATTCATGTGAATATCTTCCAGGGGCACCGAAAAAGGAAACTTGCCGGCCTCGATTTCCCGCTCGACGGCCTGCAGGCCGGCGACAAGCCGCTCACTTTCTTCCGGTTTGATGATCCCACAGGCGGCCAGCATGCGGCAGTGGGCGATGCTGCCCCGCACATCCTCCCGGTAGAGGCGGCGGTCGAAACCGATCGAGGCGGTAAACTCCTCCACCAGCTTGTCAGTGCTGGCCGTGAAACGCCCCCCCCAGGGTTTTTCCGTCGTCAAAATTTCACCTCGGTAATTTAATGTCCTTGATTTCCCCGCCGACCGGCAGCTTCACGACCGGCTTCAGGCATAACTGCGGGCCCCGAAAATCGCCGAGCCCACCCGCACCATGGTGGCCCCCTCCTCCACCGCCACGGCAAAATCGTGGGACATGCCCATGGAAAGCTGGCGAAAGACGGCCGGATCAACCAACCCTTCCCGGCACAGCTGCTCACGCAGCTCCCGCAAGGTGCGATAATACTCCCGACTGTCCTCCGGGTCAACCATATATGGCGGAATGGTCATCAGGCCCTGCACTTCCAGCCGGGGAAACGACCGCAGCCCCGCCAGCAGGGAGGGCAAAGCCGCCGGCGCCACCCCGGACTTGCTGACTTCGTCCCCCAGCTTGACCTGCAGCAGCACTTTGAGCCGCCAGCCCTCGCGGTCGGCTTTCCGGTCCAGCGCTGCGGCCAGCTCCAGGCTGTCCAGGGTATGGAGCAAATGGAACCCCGAATGCCAGTAGCGGACCTTGCTGCGCTGCAGGTGGCCGATGAAATGCCAGCGCAGCCCGGCACAACCAGCCGCCTGCTCCTGTTTCCGCCGCGCTTCCTGCATGTAGTTCTCGCCGAAATCGCGCAGTCCGAGATCATAGGCCTGCCGGATGTCTTCCCAGGGAAAGGTCTTGGAAACAGCGATCAGGGTCACTTCCCCGGGCGCGCGGCCAGCCCGCTCACAGGCGGCGGCCAACTGGCGGCGAACCGCCGTCAGCCGCGCGGCCAGTTCTTTTTGCCGTTCGGCAGCCTTCATGCAACATCCTCCACCCGGACAATCTCCAGGGCCAGCAGATCCGCCAGCAGCAGGGGCATCGGCAGGCCGATCACCGTGGTCGGCGCCCCCTCGATGGCCTCGACAAAAGCACCGCCAATGCCCTGCAGGGCGTATCCCCCCGCCTTGTCCAACGGCTCCCCGGTGGCGGCATAAGCGGCGATCAGGCCGGCATCCACGGCGGCCAGCCGCACCCGGGCCTCATCCAGCCGCACCCGTTCATGCCCGCCAGCCGCACCCGGGCCTCATCCAGCCGCACCCGTTCATGCCCAAGCCGCCGGTGGCAAAAGGCATAGGCGGTCAGGACTCGATGCCAGCGGCCGGCCAGGGAAACCAGCATTTCCCGGGCCCGGGCGGCCGTTCCCGGCTTTTCCAGCAGGGAACCGTCGGGATGAAGAACCGTGGTGTCCGCCGCCAGCACCCAGGAGTCGGGAGAACGAGCCGCCACCTGCCCGGCTTTGGCCGCGGCCAGCCGCCTGACGTAGGCCGCCGGGACCTCCCCGGCTTGCCGGCTTTCATCCACGTCCGGCGGCACCACCGTAAACTCGAGGCCGAGACCGGCCAGCAGCTGCCGGCGGCGCGGCGACCCGGAGGCCAGCACCAGCGGCGCCTGCTGGCGTACCAAACCACTCCTC
>JAFDMG010000002.1 GCA_019306045.1 Deltaproteobacteria bacterium
CGGGAAAATAGCGGCGGATTCGGAAGCTTTGGATCATTACAAAAAGGCTTTGACCGTTTATGAACAAGTGTACGGTGACCGCTGGGAGCCGGTGCAGCGGGCGGTGCTGGAGCGAAAAATTGGCGAAGCCCTGCTCCGCCGAGGGAAACATGAGCAGGCGATGGAATACTTCTGCTCAGCGCTGACGCATCTTGGCCGGCCGCTGCCGGTGACGCGGTGGGGGATCAGGCTGGGGATTGCCAAAAACCTCTGGTTACAGGTGATTCACCGCCTGTTGTCGGGATTTTTTATCCGACGGGAATTCGTGTCAATAGGTAGTGAAGCCGAAGAAGCTCACCAGAATTATGAATTGATGGGCTGGATCGATTTTTTTATGAATCGGGAAAGAATGTTATTTTACATTCTTTTCGGCCTGAACGAAGCTGAAAAAGCAGCTCACCCGGAATTAATGTTGAAAGGTTACGTTGGTTTGGGGTTGGTATGTAGCACCCTTGGCTGGTGCCGCTGGGGTGGGGGATACTATCGCAGAGCCAATGACCTGACGGAGCGGGTGCACAATCCCTTGCTCAAGGGTTTCTGCTGCCTGGGTTTGGGTCATCATGAGGACACCTTGGGAAATTGGGACAGCGCCATCAGGTATTATCAGCAGTCAGGAAACCAGTACTGGCAGGTGGGCAATGTTCGCCGTTGGGGCGATCCAGAGGCATTGACAGCAATTTTATTAAGCAAACAGGGAAAATTTGCTGAAAGTTTCGCCGCCGCGCAGGAAATCACGCGCGTGGGGGAAGAGAGCGGCGATATGCAACTGAGCGGCTGGGGCGCGCAGATCCAGGGGTTAAACCTTCTCTATATGGGATTATTGGACGGGGCAGTGATTTGTATGCAGAAAGCAATCGATCTGTTGTGGGAGATTCCTGATTACCTGGTTGTGGGGCTGGCAAAAAAAGACCTGGGCCGCTGCTGTCTGCGGCAAGGGAAACTCGAGAAAGGTATAGCCTTGGTGGAAGAAAGCTGCCAGATCCTCGCTGAATATAAGGTAAATACTCACCATGATGCCGATTTTTACAACGGCCTGGCGGAAGCGTATCTGTGGAGAGTTGATGCGGTTGGTGATGATAATGCCGCCGCCTTAAAAAGCGCGGGACCAGCGGTCAGGAGAGCGCTCAAGTACAGCAAAAGATTTAAGGGCAGACTACCGGTGGCTTGGCGCCTGGAGGGACTCTATCAGTATTTCAAAGGCAAGGTGCCCGCGGCGAAAAAATGTTGGCAAAAAAGTATAGACGCCGCGGAAAAAACGGGGGCTCGCTATGAACTCGGGGCCACGTACCTGGAATTTGGCCGAAGATGCGGGGAGAGAAGCTATCTTGAGCAGGCCAGGGATATCTTCCGGGAAACTGGTGCCGATTTTGACCTGGCAGTAACCAACGGGTTGTTGCAGGAAGAGGGTGTGGCGTCGTGATGGTGTAAGGTGGCAAGTGTTGGAGGCATGATGATGAACCGGGCCCTTGCGGGCCCGGTTTTTTTTATTGCAGGGCGATGATCTTGTCTTCCAGGCGGTGCAGGTCGGTGACGTTTCGGAGGAACTGCTGGTAGGCGGTGCCCAAGGGGATGATGGCCCGCTGCAATTGCAAACGGCGGCTGATGTGGAGCTTGTTGCCCTGGCGGCTGACCTGCTGCTCGCTGGTCAGCGGCGGCTGGCGGTAGCTGAAGCTTGCCGGCTCCTGGACCAGGGTGCAGTCTGGGGGCAGTTCGAGGGTGAAATCCAGTATTTCCCGGCTGGTGCTGCCAATCAGCAGGGGCGAGCGGCGTGCCGGCAGGCAGTCCTCGTATTCCCGGGTCAGCTCCGGCAGGGGCAGCACGGCCAGGCGGTAGCCGCCGGCTCGGACCAGCCCCCGGTTGATGGTGAAACGGCAGGCGATGGTCACCGGGGCGTCCAGTTCGTCGAGGCCGGTGGTCTGCAGCTCTCCCTCGATTTTGGCCAGGGGACTGAGAGCATGCACGATCCGGGATGTGGCCACCCGGCGTTCTTCCGGGGTCAGGTAGCGTAAATTGTCCCGGGTGGCGACGGCGTCCTGCCCGGTGAGGATGATTTTTACCGAGCCCTCGCAATAGCCGCGTCCGGTGGGGTGCAGGGTCAGGTAAACCTGGCGGCTGTTGGTAAAAGTGCTCTGCAGGGGTACGAGGCGGCCGGCAGTCAGGTCGAGACCCAGGCGGCCCTCATAACCGGTGTAGCCAGGCGGCAGCTCCTGTTTCCAGAAAGCGTAGTCCTTGCCGCCGCAGCGGACGACAATTTTGCCGAAAAAACTGGGTGAAGGCACCGGCTGCAGGTCGGCGAGAAAAAGATCCTCGTTGCCGACCAGCAGGATCCGGGGCTCCAGGTGCCGCTGCCGCAGGAGCTGGCAGAAGGCCAAGGCCAGGTCCACCTGGGTGCCGTAGCCCTTTTTCAGGGTAACGGCCGGCGTTTGGGGCTGCAGGCCGGTGCCGAGGAAGGCGATGGGATGGGGAGTCAGCTGCCGCATCAGGGAAATATACAACCGGTCCACGGAGGCATCGTCCAGCTTGAGACTCGCCGGTTTTTGCCCCCCGGCCGCCTGCAGGGCCGGTCGAAAATAGCGCTGGTACCAGGCGGCCACTGCCGACCAGTCGCTGAAGGCGGCGGCCAGCAGACAGCAGTCCAGGTTTTCCCGGGCGGGAGTGAGTTTTTCCGGCACCAGCCGGGGCACGTCGGCGGCCTGCCAGTGGTAGACCGTTGTCGGGCCCTGCCGGGAAATTTGCCGGCTGACCATCGATGGCTGCTGGTAGTGCCAGGGCATGGCGGCCGGCAGGGTGACGGTGACGGTTTTTTTGACGATGGGTTCGGGCAGACGAAAGGATTCCGTCAGCCAGAAACCCTTTTTCGATTCCAGGGTCAGTTCCAGTTCGATGGTGGACCCCGGGGCGACCGAGGGGAGGTTGACCACTTTCTGCCGGGTGTGGGAATAGATGGAGGCGCTGGCGGTCCAGGGGGCCAGGATGTCGTGAATTTCATCTTGACCGGCATCAACCACCTGGCCGTCGGCGGTCGTGGTCCGGGCCCGGCCGATGGTCACCGTCTGGAAACTGTCATTGTAGGTGAACTTGAAATCGGCGTAGTCTTTCTTGCCCTTGTAGGTAAGAATGCGCCGGACCAGGTGCAGCCGCATGGTGTAGCTGCCGTCCTGGTGCACCTGGTACTGCTTGTCGATCAATACATTGACGGCGTCGGCCGCCGGCTTGGCGGCCGCTTGCGGGAGCGCGGCGGCCGGGGACCGGGTGCCCATGGGGGTGCAGGCCGACAGCCAGAGGGCCGGCAGCAGCCAGGCGGTCAGAATGATGAGGGTGGTTGTCAGCCGGGTGGATGAACGGTTCATGAACAATCCTTATTAACTATAGTGAAACAGTATGTTTTGCGGTTGACTTTTCTCCCGGTTGGGTTTATATACTGACATCTGCAACCATCAGCGAACATGACAAACTTTATCAGGAGGTTCAAATGTTGGAAATCACCCCGGCGGCCCAGAAAGAGATAGCCGCCTACTTCGAGGGCCGGGATCCCCAGCCCATCCGTTTGTTTCTGCAGGAAGGCGGCTGAGCTGGTCCTTCCATATCGATGGCCATCGATAACGAAAAAAGAGCGAACGATCAGAATTTTGCCATTGGCGGCATGGAATACCTGGTGGACAAGGATTTTCTTGCCCAGGCCGCACCAATCAAAGTTGACTTCAAAGGCTACGGTTTTCAGATCACTTCCAATCTGCGGCTGGATGCCGGCTCCGCCTGCGGCGGCTGCGGTTCCAGCAGCGCCTGCTGCAGCTAGTTCCCGCCGGCATTGCCGGCTGGCCAGGTAACGACAACAGGCAGCCCGTCTCGGGCTGCCTGTTTTTTTGTCGTTCCGGCGTTCAGGTGATGATTTTCTTGATGTCGTCGGTGCCCGGAACGACAATCTGGGAAGCCTGCTGCCGCTGAATTTCCCGGGCTTCCTCGACCATTCGCTCCACTGCCTGATCGATGGCCTCGGGAAATTTGGCAATGGCGTCCGGCAGGCTGGCGGCGGCGATTTCTCCCTGGACGGGCAGCAGGCCGGCCTGGGTCAGCAGCTGGGTCTGCCCGATGTAGATGGTTTCCCGGCCGGGATCGTCATTGCCGTCCCGGTCCACCGGCACCAGCCGCTTGATGGTGGCCATTTTCAGGTCGGTATAACTTTCTTCCCGATAAAGATTGTCGCTGTCGACGGTAATTTTCTCGCTGAGGTTTCCTGAGGCATTGAACATTGACGATTCCTTTTTCCCAAGGGTTGACAGAAATTGAACCGGGCTCTGCCGGTCGCTATTCGGCCGGTCGGCCGGTTGTTGCCGTTTCAATGACAAATGGTAAGAAGGTTTCCTGTTCCCGGTCGAACTGCAGGTTGGTCAACTGCCGGTAGTCGGCCGCCGGCACTTCGAGCCGGTTGAGGGCAAAATAGCGCCTGATGGTCAGGGTGTCCGGCGGGGACAGGGAACAGGCGGTGTAATAGGTTATGGTGTCCGTGTCGTAGGCGGTGGTCACCGGCAGCCGGATGCGCCCCAGGGCCGGCAGGCCGCGAAGCTGTTCCGTGATGATGGTGCTGTAGGTGTAGCCCAGCCGCAGGGGAAACTTTCTCCGGGTCATGTCGGCCTTGCCGAGGATCCAGCGGTCAAGAACTCCGGGGTTGAGCATGTTGGTCAGGGGAAAGAAGCAGCTTTTGCCCTTTGCCAGCGGCCTGATGGTCTGCCGGAGGGTAAACCGGCAGGAAAAGGTGAACGGCGCCGAGCGGTCCGCCGGGTCGGCCCATTGCAAGTCAATAATTTCGATGCCCGGCCGCCGCCGGCGGAGCATCCCCCGCAGGAAATCGCCCTGCTCTTCCCGGCTGCGGCGCATGAGAATGGAACGCATCACCGTGTCGGAAAAACCGGTGCAGGTGGCCTTGATCACCCCGGTCAGGGTGCCGTCGGCGTCGATTTCGTCTTCGATCTGTAGCCGGAAGCAGTTGCTTTCCGGCGGTGCCGGCGGCGTCAGGCGCAGGGTGTCCCCTCGGCGGTCGGCGATCAGGTAGGAGGAATCCCGCTCGTAATCGGGAAAAAACTGCCGGCTGGTTTCCGAGGTCGGGTCCATGAACCAGGCCGGGTGCCCGTTGTCATCATTAACCACGGTGATGGCGTGGTTGAAGTAGGGCAGGGGAATTTCCGGGTCCAGCTTGTCGCCGACGCTGATCAGGACCGGGTTGGCCGAAAAGCCGGCCAGGCGCAGCATGCTGACCAGCAGGGCCGCTTTGTCGCGGCAGACGCCGTGTCGGCGGCTGAAAGTCAGGCTCACCTCGTGGGGTTCGAAACCCGGCCGGTTGCGCTCGGTGGTGATCCCCATGTAGCGCACCTGCTGGGCGACGAAGTAATAGATGGCCGCCATTTTTGCCGCCGGGCTCTGCCGGTTGGCCACCAGCTCCCTGACCTTGGCTTCCATGGCCGGCGACGGCCGCAGCTTGGGCTCCACCAGCTTGAAATACCAGCGGGAGATGGCCTCCCAGGAGTCGAGGGAGGAGTAAAGCAGCCGCATGGCCACCTGGGTGTAGGGCGGCATGGACGGTTCCGGGGTCAGGGCCGGTACGCGGCTGAACACCCAGCTGCGGGTCGTGCGGCCGCCGGTGGTTTTTTCCCGGTAGCGGACGCACCCCTTGACTTCGTCCTTGACCAGGTGGTGCATGGGCATGGAAGCCGGACCCTTGATGGTGAAGCGGTACTCGCGGACCGGGAAGAGGTACTGGCCGACCACCAGGCCGTAAAACTGGTTGGGGATCACCGGTTTGAAGCGCTCCCGGACGGTCCGGTAGTGGATGGTGTCACCGACTTCCAGGTCGGGGAGAAAAACCTTGATCACCTTCTGGTTGGGGTTGTAGATGTTCATCAGCGTATTGCGGGTGGAAGTATCCTCGCGGGAATTGGCGGCCAAATCCACCTGCCGCCGCCGGCCGTCGGCCTTGATGATTTCCATCAGCGGGATTTCCAGCCGGCCGTAGGCCAGGTTGACGCTGAACGACTGGACGGTGTTTTCCCGCCGTCCCTGGTCGTCAAGGACGGTGAGATAGATCTCGTCGACGCCCCGGGAGCGGCCGTCGGCCTCGTAAGTAATGGTTTCCTCCTCCAGGGCGAGGACGGCGTGGTCATGGGGGTACTGGGCCCGGGTCACCTGGCGCAGAAAGTCGGGCCGGCCGGCCCGGGCCGCCGGGACGGCCAGCAGCAGCGCCGTCAAGACGGCGGCCAGCAGCATGGTTGCCCGGCCGGCTGGCGCCGGAATTTGTCTGGTTGGTGTCATTTTGTCCGGTTTCCAATGAAAAACAGCTTTATTTATTAAAGGGCTTATAGTAAACTAATCCGGTTTTTTTTGCAACCTGATTGAGCGGCCGACGGCGGTTTTTATGTCGGGATCTCCGGTGGCAAGGTTAAATAAAATCAAGAGTTTATCTACGGGAGAGCAGGATAGATGGAATTTTATGACATCCTCAGCGTCATTGGCAACACGCCAATTCTACGGCTGGCAAAGATTGCCCCGATCCCCATTTTTGCCAAGGGGGAATACCTGAATCCCTGCGGCAGCGTCAAAGACCGGGTGGCGAAATACATGATCACGATGGCGGAAAAGCGCGGTGACCTGCGCCCCGGGTCGGTGATCCTCGAGGCCACTTCGGGCAACACCGGCATCGCCGTGGCCTTTGTCGGCGTTCACCGCGGCTATCGGGTGATTATCGTCATGCCCGAGGACATGAGCGAGGAACGCAAGAAAATCATCCGGGCCCTGGGGGCGGAGCTGGTGCTGACCCCGGCGGCGGAGAGCCTCACCGGCTCGGTGAAGAAGCTGAAGGAACTGGCGGCGGAGATTCCCAATTCCTATATTGTCGGCCAGTTCGAAAACCCCGACAACCCGATGATCCATTTTCTGACCACCGGGGCGGAGATCTGGCAGCAGTTGGAGGGCAACGTCGATGCTTTCGTTGCCGGGGTCGGCAGCGGCGGCACCCTGGGCGGCGCCGGCAAATTTCTCAAGGAACAGAATCCCCAGATCCGGATCGTGGCCGTGGAGCCGGAAAATTCCGCCGCCCTTTTGGGCCAGGAGCCCGGCCTGCACCAGATCCAGGGGATTGGCGACGGATTTGTGCCCCCGGTGCTGGACGTGTCCCTGATCGACGAGGTGGTGACCGTCAGCGACGACGACGCCATCGACACCGCCCGCGCCCTGGCCCGTCTGGAGGGTACGCTGGTGGGCACCTCGTCGGGGGCCAATGTCTGGGCCGCCATCAGGGTGGCCAACGAACTGGGGCCGGACAAGAGGGTGGTCACCATCCTGCCGGACCGCATTGAACGTTATTTCAGTACCAGTCTGATCTGAGGAGTAGAGCGATCATGGAATTATACGCACGGACCATCGCCGAAGTCAGCGACCTGTTGCGGCGGCAGGAAGTTTCGGCGGTGGAGGTGACCCGGGATGTTCTCCGGCGGATCGCCGCCGTTGACGGCCGGGTGGGCGCCTACCTGCTTGTGGATGAAGCCGGCGCCCTGGAGCAGGCGGCGGCCGCCGACCGGCGGCTGGCGGCCGGGGAGGCGGTGACCCCGCTGACCGGGATTCCCCTGGGTCTGAAGGACCTGCTTTCCACCAGGGGAGTGGCAACCACCTGCGCCTCGAAGATTCTCGCGGATTACGTGCCGGCCTACGACGCCACGGTGGTGGCCCGCCTGCGGCAGGCGGGGGCGGTTTTTACCGGTAAACTGAACATGGATGAATTTGCCATGGGATCCTCGACGGAAAATTCCGCCTACCAACCCACGCGGAATCCCTGGGACCCCGAGCGGGTGCCCGGCGGCTCCAGCGGTGGGTCGGCGGCGGCGGTGGCCGCCGACGAATGCCTCGCCGCCCTGGGCTCCGACACCGGCGGCTCGATCCGCCAGCCGGCTTCCTTCTGCGGCGTCGTCGGCCTCAAACCCACCTATGGCCGGGTTTCCCGTTATGGCTTGGTGGCCTTTGCCTCCTCCCTTGACCAGATTGGGCCGCTGACCAAGACGGTAACCGACAGCGCCCTGTTGCTGGGCGGCATCGCCGGCCACGATCCGCGGGATTCCACTTCCGTTCCCCGGGAGGTGCCGGATTTCCGGGAACAACTGGCAGCGGAAATCAAGGGCCGGCGTCTCGGGATTCCCCGCGAATATTTCGTCGCCGGCATGGACCCAGAGGTCAGGGCCGCCTTTGACCAGGCGGTGGCCGTCTTTACCGGCCTCGGGGCGGAGATCGTCGATCTCAGCCTGCCCCATACGGAATACGCCGTGGCCACCTACTACCTGGTGGCCACCGCCGAAGCCAGCTCCAACCTGGCCCGCTATGACGGCGTCAAGTACGGCCGCCGGGCCGCCGGCGTCGACAACCTCCTGGAAATGTACTACCGCACCCGGGCCGAAGGCTTCGGGCCGGAGGTCAAGCGCCGCATCATGTTGGGGACCTATGCCCTTTCCGCCGGTTATTATGACGCCTACTATCGCAAGGCCCAGCAGGTGCGCACCCTGATCCGGCAGGACTTCGAGCAGGCATTCAGCCGTTGCGACCTGATTGTCGCCCCCGTCTGCCCGACGCCGGCGTTCAGGTTCGGGGAAAAGCTCGCCGACCCGCTGCAGATGTACCTGAGCGACGTGCTTACCATTCCGGTGAACCTGGCCGGCCTGCCGGCCATTTCGGTCCCCGGCGGTTGCAGCCGGGCGGGGCTGCCTATCGGCCTGCAGTTGATCGCGGCGCCGTTTGCCGAGGCCTCCCTGCTGCAGGCGGCCTATCAGTTCGAGCAGGCCACCGACTGGCATCGGCGGCGGCCGCCGCTGGACGTTTGAAGCCGGCCGCGCCTCGCGGGCGGCAGCGCCGGTTTTTCCCTGGCAGAATCTGATGTTTTTTGCGGAGAAAAAAGATGGATTTTGAAATTGTCATCGGTCTGGAAGTGCACGCCCAGCTGCGCACCCGGACCAAGATTTTCTGCAGCTGTTCCACCACCTTTGGCGACCAGCCCAACAGCAACACTTGTCCCGTCTGTACCGGGCTGCCGGGCGCTTTGCCGGTGCTCAACCGCCAGGTGGTTGAATTTGCCCTGCGGGCCGGACTGGCCACCAACTGCCGGATCAACTCCACCAGTGTCTTTGCCCGGAAAAACTACTTCTATCCCGATCTGCCCAAGGGCTACCAGATTTCCCAGTATGACCTGCCCATCTGCGAGCACGGCTACCTGGAGGTGGTGGTCGACGGGGAGGAGAAGCGGATCGGCATCACCAGGATTCACATGGAGGAGGATGCCGGCAAGCTGGTGCACCCGGAAAATATGCCCGGGATCAGCTACGTCGATTTCAACCGGGCCTGTGTTCCCCTGCTGGAGATTGTCAGCGAGCCGGACATGCGCAGTTCCGGCGAGGCGGTGGCCTATCTCAAGGCCCTGCGGGATATCCTGGTTTACCTGGAAATCTGCGATGGCAACATGGAGGAAGGCAGTTTCCGCTGCGATGCCAATGTTTCCTTGCGGCCTTACGGCCAGCGGGAGTTCGGCACCCGCTCCGAACTGAAAAACATGAACTCCTTTCGCAACGTCCAGCGGGCAATCGACTATGAGGTTCGCCGCCAGCGGGAGATTCTCCTGGAAGGCGGCCAGGTGGTGCAGGAAACCCGGTTGTGGGATGCCGACCGGGAGATAACCGTTTCCATGCGCGGCAAGGAGGAGGCCCACGACTACCGCTATTTCCCCGACCCCGACCTGCTGCCGGTGGAGGTGCCGGCCGCCTGGATCGAGAAAGTGCGCCGGCAGCTGCCGGAGCTGCCCCGGGAGAAGCGAGAGCGTTTCATCGCCGCTTACGGCCTGCCGGCCAGCGACGCCGAGATTCTCACCGACAGCCGGGCGATGGCCGATTTTTTCGAACGGACCGTCGAGTTGGGCGGCGAGCCGAAAATGGCCAGCAATTGGATGGTTTCCGAGTTGCTCCGCTACCTGAACGACGACCGGATCTCTATTGCCGCCTGTCCGGTGACCCCGGAGGGCCTGGCGGCCCTGCTCAAGCTGATGACCGCCGGCACGGTGAGCGGCAAGCTGGCCAAGCAGGTGCTGGCTATCATGTACCGGGAGCGGGACAACGACCCGGCCGCCATCGTCAAGGCCCGGGGTCTGGTACAGATCGACGATCAGGAAGAGCTGGCGAAAATTGTCCGGGAGGTGCTGGCGGCCCACCCGGGCGAAGTGGAGAAATATAAGGGCGGCAAAACCAAGGTTTTTGGTTTCCTGGTGGGGCAGGTGATGCGTCGGACCCGGGGCAAGGCCAATCCGGGGCTGGTCAACGATCTTTTGCGTCGGCAGCTGGACGGCTGAATGGCGGCCGCGATGCCCATGGTGGGACAATTTTGTCCCAGGCGGGCGGACAGATGCGTCCCAGTGGGCGTCGTCACGCCGGCAGCGAAAAAATCTTTGCTTCCGGCTGCGTCTTTAAGAACTGGAATCATATATCAAGTATAACTTATTGATATTGTTTGATAATGTTCCAGTTAAAGTGTTTTATTATCCCGCCGGCCGCCGATTTTGGCCCGATTATTGCAATCTACCGCGGTGGCAGCACCGTACCTTAACTGGATGGTGTGTTATCCGGCCGGCAGCGGCTGATTACAGAACGACAATTTTAGCAGGCGTTTGGCGCCTGCCGGGAATAAAGTGATATGCTCAGTCAGCGCACCCTGAAAAAGGAAATCTACGCCATCGGCATCGGCCTGCACTCCGGCAGCAAGGTGAAAATCGTGCTCAAGCCGGCGCCGGTCGATTACGGCATCAAATTCGTCAAGGTAACCGCCGCCGGCCGCACCCTGATTGAAGCCTGTGCCGCCAACGTCATCGACACTAGCTATGCCACCACTCTGGGTAAAGACGGAGAGGCCATCGGCACGGTTGAACACCTGCTGGCCGCTTTCTACGGCCTCGGGGTTGACAATGCCCTGGTGGAAGTACACGGCGACGAGGTGCCGATCATGGACGGCAGCGCCATTCCCTTCGTCTTTCTGATCAAGAGCGCCGGCATTGCCCGGCAGCCGGCCAGCAAACGCTTCCTGGTGGTCCGGGAGGAGATGACGGTACGCGACGGCGATAAGTTCGTCACCCTGGCTCCCGGGCGGACCCTGACTCTCTCCTGCAGCATCGAGTTCAAGCACCCGCTGATCAAACGGCAGGTGTACGATTTTACCTTTTCCGACATTGAGTTCGAACACCAGATCAGCCGCGCCCGGACTTTTGGCTTCCTCCGGGAAGTGGAGATGCTGAAAGCCAACGGCCTTGCCCGCGGCGGTTCCCTGGAAAATGCCATCGTTCTGGACAATTTCGGCATCGTCAACGACGGCGGCCTGCGTTTCGCCGACGAATTCGTCCGCCACAAGATCTTGGACTGCCTGGGCGACATCAGTCTGCTGGGCATGCCCCTGATTGCCCGGGTGACCAGCCACAAATCCGGCCATGCCCTCAACCACCAGCTGGTCCAGGCGGTGCTGGCCCGGCCGGCCGCCTGGGAAATCGTGGTGCCGGAAGCAACCCGGCCCGCGGCGGCGGCGCTGGATTTCGACGTTCCCCCGTTAACCGTAGCCGTGCCATAGGCTATTTAACCTCCTACCTCCTTTAACGTGTAGCCGCGTCAAAAGCCCCGGGTTGTCCGGGGCTTTTGGCGTTTTGCGGCTGGTTTTTTTAGTGCAGTTAGGCGACGGTGGGAAAGCCGGCGGCCTTCCAGGCGGTGATGCCGCCGATGACGCTGTAGGCATGTTTGAAGCCGCGGCTTTTCAACAGGGAAGCGGCGATGTTTGAACGGTAGCCGGAACCGCAGATAACGCTGATGTGATCCTCGGGATCGGCATCCAGCGGTTCGTTCAGGAAGCGGGACAGGGGGATGTGGCGGGCGCCTTCCAGGTGTCCCAGCTGCCATTCACTGGGGTTGCGGACGTCAATGACCGTGTGGTTGCTGTATTTTTGTAGAACTTCCCGGAGGGCGTGGACTGAAATCTGGGGCAGGAAGCCGGTCTGGTTGCCGGTGAGAATCCAGTCGCCGAGGCCAATGACGTAGCCGACGATCCGGTCATAACCCACCCGGCGGAAAGTGGTGGTTGCCTGGGTTATTTGTTCCGGACTGCTCCCGAGAAGCACCAGCTCTTTCTCCGGCTCGACGACGATGCCCATGAAGGTGGCCGCGTTGGGAGACATGCCGATGTTGAGACTGCCGGGCAGGTGGGCGCCGCCGAAAGCGGCCGCTTCCCGGAGGTCAACGATCACCTGCTGGGGATCGTCAAGGATTTTCCTGATGGCCGCCGGGTTTTTTGGCTGCGGCACCGGCAGCTCTTCGATCAGGGCGGCGCCGCGCTTGTTGGTGGCGATGATGGTGGAAAAATTTTGCGGCCGGAGGGGCAGCTCCTGCTTGACGGTTTCCCGGAACTGCTGTCGGCTGAGTTGTAGGTAGGGATTGGTCCGCCGTTCATAACCGAGGGTGGAAGACGGCTTGGCGCTGAGACCGGCGCCGCAGAGGGAGCCTTCCCCGTGGGCCGGGAAAACCTCGACATAGTCGCCGAACCGGCCCAGCTTGGTGTGCAGGCTGTTGTAGAGGTTGTCGATCTGTTCTTCCAGCAGCTCGGCGCCGGCCAGGTCGGGGCGGCCGATGCCGCCGACGAAGAGCAGATCCCCGGTGAGGATGAACTGGGGCATCTCGCCCCGGCTGAGATCGGCCACCGCCAGGGAGATGGAGTGGGGTGTGTGGCCGGGAGTGGCGACCACCGAGAATTTGACTTTGCCGATGGTGAAGGTGTCGCCGTCGGCCAAGGGCTGAAAATCGTAGCTCGCCGGGCTGCCGGCCCCGAGAAAGATGGGAGCGCCGGTCTGGTGCTGCAGCTCCCGGGCGCCGGAAACGTGGTCGGCATGAACGTGGGTTTCGATGATGTGGCTGATAACCATCTGATTTTGCCTGGCGGTGACCAGGTAGTCGCGGATGTCTCTCTTGGGATCGACAACCACCACCCGGCCGTCCAGGGGACAGCCGATCATGTAGGAAAGACAGCCCAGGCCGTCAACTTTGAATTGCTGTAAAAACATCATTGCCTCCTGTGAAAATAATAGGTTAAGCTTAGTTGTTGATGGTAATTATGAACTCTATTATGCTTGGGTGGCGGTAAAATAATACTATCTTAAGCTTGATAGTAAATTATATAACCGGTTGCCGGCCGGCCGTCAACCACTAAATTGACCGGCCGACGTTGGCGGCGGCTGGAGTGCCAGGGCCGCCCCGGTGTTCGGCCGGAACTTTTTGACATGGAAGGGCGGTTCGGGTATAGTTTTCACCCGCCGAAGGAGGAAATCATGAAACACAACGGCCATGAAAACTGCTTCGCCTGCCGGCAGGGGTTTTGCCTGGAAAATATCGCCCCCGCCGACCCGGGCCTGAGGGCCGAGATCCGGATGACCCGGCGGCATGAGGGTTGGTTGGACATCCCCCACGGCGGCATCGGCATCAGTGCCGCTCTGGACCTGGCTGACCTCTGCTGGCTGCGGGCCAGGGGCGCCAATCTGCCTTATCCCCAGGCCATGACGATGAAATTTGCCGATACCTGCCGGATTGGCGACCTGCTGGTGCTGGAGGCGCAGCCGGCAGCCGAGCAGCCGGCGGTCGATTTTCGCCTCTTTCGTCCCGGCAGAGGAAAAAATTACCTGGCCGGGGAAATCGGCCCGGCGGCCGCTGAAGCCCCCGCCGTCGACCTGGAGCTGCCGCCGATCAGCGTCCTGGCCGACCGGGCGCTTCTGGAGCCCCTGTCGATATACCACAACTGTTTCATCTGCGGCTGCCGACGCCAGGCGCCGGGAATGGGCCGCCGCTTTTTCATTGCCCGCCTGCCGGCCGGCGATTGCATCCTGGCCCGCTTTGGTTTCCGGGAAGAGGACCGGGAGCCAGCCGCTTTTTTTCAGCAGGGAGAGGGCTTGCTCCATCCCGGGGTGATCGGTGCCGTTCTCGACGAGATTTGCGGCTGGGCCGGTTTCCTGGCCGGGGAGCTGTTCGGGGTGACCGTGCGGTTGACCCTGAACTTCCGCCGGCCGGTGCGGGCCGGCGAGCGGCTGCTGTTCGCGGCGCCAAAGGCGGCGGTCAGGGGCCAGGGACGGCGCCGGCTTTACCAGTCCCGTGGTTATGCCCTGGCCGTTGACGAGCGGGAAAACTATGAACTGGTGGCCAGCGCCGCCGGCCAGTGGCTGTCGCTGCCGGAACTGCGGCAGCAGTTCTATGCCACCCGGGTGGAAGAGGACCTGGGAGCGGTCAAATTTTAACCGGCTGCCGGTCCGGCCGGTACTGATGGAAACCAGCCAATGGGTTATCTGAATCTGCGGGCCTGTCTGGAAGACCTCGAGCGCCACGGCCAGCTGCGCCGGGTGCGGGAGGAGGTTGATCCCTACCTGGAAGTGGGGGCCATCCAGCGGCGGGTCTGGCAGGCCGGGGGACCGGCCCTGCTGTTCACCCGGGTCAAGGGCTGCCGCTTTCCGCTGGCGGCCAATATTTTCGGGACGCTGGAGCGGGCCCGCTTTCTCTTTCGCGACGCCCTGGAAACCATCGAAACCCTGGTGCGCCTGAAAGTGGCCCCCGGGGAATGTTGGCGGCAGCCCGGTCGTCTGCTCTCCCTGCCGGCGGCAGGCTGGCGGCTGCGGCCCAAGATGGTGTCCCGGGGTCCGATCCTGGCCCACCGGACCACCATCGACCAGCTGCCGCAACTGCATTCCTGGCCTGATGACGGCGGCGCTTTCATTACCCTGCCGTTGGTTTATTCCGAGGATCCCCGCCGACCCGGCTGGCGCCATGGCAATCTCGGCATGTACCGGGTGCAGCTGTCCGGCGGCCGCTACCAGGCCAACCGGGAAGTGGGGCTGCATTACCAGCTGCACCGGGGCATCGGCGTTCACCACGCCGCCGCCCTGGAGATGAAGCAGCCCCTGCGGGTCAATGTGCTGGTCGGCGGTCCGCCGGCCCTGACCATGGCCGCCGTCATGCCGCTGCCCGAGGGAATGCCGGAGCTGGCCTTTGCCGCCCTGCTGGGCGGCCGGCGCCTGCGCCTGGTGCAGCCGCCGGGCTGCCTGCCGATCCCGGCCGAGGTCGATTTCTGCCTCAGCGGGATTGTTGAACCGGGCAAAACCCTGCCCGAAGGACCGTTCGGCGATCATTTGGGCTATTACAGCCTGGTGCATGATTTCCCCGTCCTCCGGGTGGAGCGGGTCTGGCATCGTTCGGGGGCCGTCTGGCCTTTCACCACCGTCGGCCGTCCTCCCCAGGAAGATACCACTTTCGGCCGCTTCATCCACCAGCTGACCGGGGCCCTGATTGCCAACCTGCTGCCCGGCGTGCGGGAAGTGCACGCCGTTGACGCCGCCGGCGTCCATCCGCTGTTGCTGGCGGTGGGCAGCGAACGCTATGTGCCTTACGCCCGGGAATCCCAGCCGCGGGAGCTGCTGACCCAGGCCAACGCCATTCTCGGCCAGGGGCAGCTGTCGCTGGCCAAATACCTGCTGATTGCCGCCCGCGAGGGCGAGCGGCAGCCGGATGTTCATGACGTTCCGGCCTTTTTCGCCCACTTTCTCGCGCGGGTGGACTGGCGGCGGGATCTTCATTTCCAGACGCGCACCACCATCGATACCCTGGATTACAGCGGTGACGGCCTGAACCGGGGCTCCAAGGTGGTAATGGCCGCGGCCGGCCCCCCGCGGCGGCAGCTGGCGGCGGCCGTGCCGGCGGCGTTGACATTGCCGGCCGGTTTCCAGCGGCCGCGGGTCTGTCTGCCGGGCATCCTGGCCGTCGAAGGACCGCTGGCGGCCGGGGCGGCCGCAGAGCGGGGTGCCGATCTGCAAATGACGGCTTTCTGCGCTGCCGCCGTCGGCCGGCAATTGTGGCCCGGTTTTCCCCTGGTGGTGGTGGTCGATGACAGCGAGTTTGTCGCCCGTTCCCTGGACAATTTTCTCTGGGTGACTTTCACCCGTTCCGACCCGGCCGGCGACCTTTACGGCTTTGCGTCTTTTACGGCCGCCAAGCACTGGGGCTGCGGCGGCTCCCTGGTCATCGACGCCCGCCGCAAGCCGCACCACGCCCCGCCGCTGGTCGCCGACCCGGTGGTGGAGCGGCGGGTTGACGCCCTGGGGGCGCCCGGGGCATCCCTACACGGCATCATCTGAACCGCGGCCATCAGCAAGAAGCCGCTTTTAACCTTCTGGAAAGGATTTTTTTTCATGCCCAGCAAGACCGTCAAGGAAACCAGGGTTACCGTTTCCCATGTCATGCAGCCCCAGGATGCCAACGTGGCCGGCAACGTTCACGGCGGGGTGATCATGAAGCTGATCGATACCACCGCCGGCGTGGTGGCCACCCGCCACGCCCGCAGCAACGTGGTTACCGCTTCCATTGACCAGCTGGATTTCCATTTTCCGGCCAAAATCGGCAACCTGCTGACCTTTCGCGCCAGCATCAACATGGTTGGCCGGACCTCGATGGAGATCGGCGTCCGCGTGGATACCGAGGATTTGATCACCGGCCGTCTGACCCACACGGCCTCGGCCTACCTGACTTTCGTCGCCCTGGACGAAAACGGCCGTCCCCGGGAGGTGCCCCGCCTGGTACCGGAGACTGAGGAGGAGAAAAGGCGGCTGGCGGAAGCCAGGGAGCGGGCCGCCCGCCGCCGCCAGGCGCGGGAGCAGCTGCGGTGCTGACCGGTTTTTTGGTCAGCCGGTGAGAATCGGTCTGCCTGCCGCCACCGTGTTTCCTTCCTTGCTCCGATTGCCGGCAATTTAAGCTTCCCTTGTCGTTTTATTTTTGTTATAATGATTGTTTCCTGCCCGGCAGGATGCTGGCCCTGCCCGTTTGAAAAACCGGCCGTATTTGGCAATAATACCTTTTTTTACTCAGTAGCGACCGCCACGCTCTTGGTGTGGCCTTTACTGCCGGCCAGCGGTGCGTTTTTCAGGCACGACAGCGTGAGCTACCGCTGTTTTTTGGGTGATTGCCGTGAATAAAATTGCCTCGTTGGCGCCCGGCTGCGCGAGTTTGGCAACTTTGACGGTGGTAGCCGGCGGGCGGGTGCCGGCAAGCGTCAAAAACCGTACCGGCTGCCGTTCGCATCTTTCCCGCCGGGGCGGTACCGTGTTTTTTCAATCATGAATTTTCTGTGACAGGAGAGTACCCATGGACAACGATATCAAGGCCGTACAGGAACTGATCGCCCAGGCGGCCCGCCGGGCCCGGGAGGAAACCAGGGAAGAGGAGGGGAAGCCGGAGTTCGCCCAGAAGCTCAAATGGCCGGTGGAGTGCACCATCGGGCCCGGTCTCGAGGGAGCGATCGCCTGCGAGAGCAAGATCGGCTATGTCAACGGGGCCAAGGGCTGGCTGATCTACCGCGGCTATGACATTTTCGATCTCTGCGCTTATTCCACTTTTGAAGAGGTAAGCTATCTTTTGCTGCACGGGGAACTGCCGACCGCAGGGCAGCTGGCCGCCTACAAGGAGAAGCTGATCAACTACCGCTATCTCAACAAGACCCTGCGGCTGCTGATGGGCTTCCCGGTGGAAGAGATGAACGCTATGGGTTCCCTGCGCATGGGCACCATTCTCATGCGCCAGGAGTTCACCACCCTTGACCGGCAGGAAAGCCGCCCGGCCCTCGACGATGCCATCAGTACCGACGACGACTCCATTCCCATGGAGACCAAGCCGGTGGGGCACAAGCGGGCGATCTACGAATTCCGGAGCCGGATGCGGCGGCGGCGGGCCAAGAAAGAGCGGGACGACGCCATCGGCGTGGAGGCCTGCTACCACCTGATTGCCGGGGTGCCGACCATCACCGCCGCCATCGCCCGGGTGCGGGCCGGCCACATGGCTATCGAACCCGACCCCACCCTCAGCCACGCGGCCAACTTTCTCTATATGATGAGCGGCAAGAAGCCGACGCCGCTCCAGGAAAAGATCATGGACATTGCTCTGATCCTGCACGCTGATCACGGCATGAATGCCAGCACCTTTGCTTCCATGGTGGTGGCTTCCACCCTCTCCGACATCTACTTTTCCATTGGTTCCGGCATCGCCGCCCTCAGCGGCCCGCTGCACGGCGGGGCCAACGAGCAGGTCATCCGGACCTTGCAGGAGATCAAGAAGCCGGAAAAGGTCGATTCCTGGCTGCGCCGGGCCCGCAAGGAGGGCAAGAAGATTCCCGGTTTCGGCCACCGGGTTTACAAGGCCTACGATCCCCGGGCCCGGGTTCTCGGCCCCCTGGCCGGCTACAACATTGAACGCTGCGATGAGGAAATCGTCAACCTCTACCGGACGGCGACCGCCTTGGAAAAAAAGGTGCTGGCGGACCTGTCGGCGAGCAAGAAGATTTTCCCCAATGTCGACTTTTACTCCGGCCTGGTTTACCGCCGCTTGGGCATCGACCCGGCCATGTTCACCCCCATTTTTGCCGTCAGCCGTGTGGCCGGCTGGACGGCGCGGGTGCTGGAGTATCTGCAGAAAAACCGGATTTTCCGCCCGCGGGCGGTCTACGTCGGCGAATACGAGAAAGAATACGTACCCCTCGAACAGCGCTGAACCCTGACGGGGCGGTCGGCTGCTGCCCCCGGGTGTCGGCCGGGAATCCGGCGGTTTTTCCTGTCCACGGTCAATTGGTTGCCGGTGGACAGGATTTTTTTTGCCCTGAATTGAAATGTGCTTGACTTTTGATGAAGAAAAATTTTATTAGATGAAGGATAATTCACTGAAGAATTGACCAGGTTTGGCCGATGATGGAACTGACGAAGAAAAGGCTGCAGCGGCGGGAGGAACAGCAGCGCCGGCAACGGCGGGAGATCCTGGCGGAAGCCCTGGAACTGTTTTCCCGCCGGGGATACCACAACGTTTCCATGAATGACATTGCCCAGGAAGCCGCCTACGCCGTGGGCACGATCTACAAGTTTTTTTCCAGCAAGGAGGAGCTCTACCGGGCCATCATCAGCGATGTCAGCGAACAGTTCGCCGCCGCCGCGGCGGCGGCGCTGGCCGCCGAGGGCAACGAGTATGAGAAAATCATCGCTTACCTGCAAGCCGGCAGCCGGGTCTTTCGCAGCAACAGCAAGGCCGTGCGCCTCTACTTTGCCGAAACCCACGGTGTCAGTTTCAACTTCCGCACCGGGTTGGACCGGGAAACGGTGGCCATGCACGAGCAGATGCTGGCGTCCCTGGCGGCCGTTTTTGCCGCCGGCATTGAAAAAGGTTTTTTCCATCCCCTTGATCCCGAGATGCTGGCCCGGGCGCTGGACAGCCTGGCCCTGGCTTTTCTTTTTGTCTGGCTGGATGACACCCGCAAATGTTCGGCGGCGGAAAACCTGGAGATGATTGAAAAGATCTTTTTTCGCGGGGTGATGACTCCCAGCGGCAAGAAGCTGCTGCTGTCGGCGGAGGGGCGGTGATGAAAACCTTTTTCCGGGCCCTGCCGCTGTTGTTGCTGCTGGCGGCAATGTTCTGCCTGGTGCCGGCCGCGCCGCTGCGGGCGGCCTCGCCGCCGGCCGCCCCGACGGTGCTGACCCTTGACGCCGCCATCGGGGAAGCCCTGCGCAATTATCCGCTCCTGCAGGCTGCCATGGAAAAACAGCTCCAGGCCGAGGAAGCTGCCCGGGAAGTCAGTACCGATCTGCTGCCCAAGCTCAACACCTCCTATTCCTATTTCCGCCTGCACAGCAAGCCGTACGGGTTTTTCGGCCCGGCGGGCAAGATTTACATCGGCGACGATGACGTCAACACCTGGCGCATCAGCGCCGTCCAGCCGCTGTTTACCGGCTTTGCCCTGACCACCAGGAAAAAGATGGCCGGCCTGGAGATCACCGGCCGCCAGCTGGAGAAGGAACAGCTGGCCATGGACGTGGTGAAAAATGTCAAAGTGGCCTATTACCGGGTTTTCTTGGCCCGTGAACGGCTGGCGGTGGCCCAGCAGCAGGTGAAGAATCTTGCCGCCCACGAACATGACACCGTTTCCCTCTACCAGCAGGGGATGATCCCTTACAACGATCTTCTCCAGGCCCGGGTGGCCCTGGCCCAGGCTCGCCAGTACCGGGAAAAGACCCGGCGCGACCTGGATTTGGCCCGGTCGGCGCTCAACCTGCTGATGAACCACGATCTGCGGCAGCAGTTCGAGCTGGAAAAACTGACCGTCGAGCCCCGGGACGACGGGAACGAGCTGGAAGCGCTGTTCAAGGAAGCCCTGGCCAACCGTCCGGAGATCAGCCACCTGCAGCTGCGGAAACAGCAGGCGCAGCTGGCGGTGACCATGGCGCGCAGCCGCTACTATCCCCAGGTTTCCCTGGTGGGCAGTTACGAGCAGTCCGGTGATGATTTCGGCGGCCGCCACAACAGCTACCGCAACAGCGACACGGCGGCCGTTGGCATCCAGGCCGACTGGACATTTTTCGAATGGGGCAAGACCAGGGCGGCGGAGAAGCGCAATCTCCACCAGTTGCAGGCCCTGGAGCAGAAAATCGCCGCCGTTCAGAACCAGATCCGCCTGGAGGTGCAGACCGCCAGCAGCGGCGTCCGGCTGGCGGCTGTCAACACCCGCACGGCTGCCGAGGCGGTGGCCCAGGCCGAGGAAAACTACCGGATCACCAATGTCCAGTACCAGCAGCAGATGGCCACTTCCACCACCCTGCTGGATGCGGTTACTTTTCTCACCCGGGCGCGGAACAGCTACTACGAAGCCCTGTACGGCTACCTGATCGCCCGGGCTGAACTGGAGCGCTCTCTGGGACAGCGGCGGCTTCCCGACGGGGTTGAACCGTCGGCGCCGGTAAACAGGACGGAGTAAAAGGAGATAACGACGTGAGTGGAACTGCCGGCGACAAGGACATGACGGAACCCAAGGAAAATTCTGCTGGCCCGGAAAAGAAAAATTCCCGGGGCGGCCGCAAGCTGGCTTTGCTTTTCCTGTTGCTGCTGCTGGTGGTGGTGCTGGTGTACGGCGCCCTGATGATCAAGCACCGGCTGGACTACGCGGTTACCGATGCCGTTTTTGTCGACAGCGACCGGATAATCAATATCAGCTTCGAGCGGGTCGGCGGCCGGCTGGTGGAGATGGCCAAAATTGAAGGCGACACGGTTACCGCCGGGGAGCTGCTGGCCGAGGTCAGGCCCAAGGATTTTCAGCTGGAAGTCGACCAGTTGAAGGAGAAAGTCAAGGCCTTGCGCCATCAGCGGCAGCAGCAGGAGACCGCCCTGCGGAAGGCGACCGTCCAGGTGGAGCTAAAAATCGGCATGGCCCGGGACCGGGTGGCCGGCACCAGCCGTAAAATTGCCGCCCTGGAGGACCAGATTGCCGCCCTGCGGGTCAGCATTGGCCAGCTGGCCCGGGATGAACAGCGCTACCGGGAGCTTTACCGGCAGAAAGTGGTGGCCAAGCGTGCCTACGAAACCATTGAAACCCAGCTGCAGGCGAGGAAAAAAGAGCTGGCGGCCCAGGAAAAAAACCTGGCCGGTCTGCGTTCCCGGCTGCGGGCGGCCCAGAAAGAGGTCCGTCTGGCCGAATCGGAACGGCTGACCATCGACGAGATCCGCCAGGGCATCGCCGCCACTGACGCCAAGATCAAGTCCCTGGAGGCCAAGCTGTCTTCGGTCGGCAACCAGCTGTCCTACTGCCGGCTCACCAGCCCCATCACCGGCAAAGTGGCCAAGAAATACCACAGCGTTGGCGACGTGGTCGGCACCGGGATGCCGGTCTACGCCCTGGTGGACCCGCGGGACATCTATGTGCTGGTGCTGCTGGGGGAGAAAAAACTGGCTGGGGTGGAGCCGGGATGCCCGGCCGCCATCACCATCGACGCCTATCCCGACCTGGAGTACAAGGGGGAAGTGGAGGCCATCCTGCCCACCAGTGCCGCCAAGTTCGCCCTGGTGCCCCGGGATATCTCCGCCGGCGAGTTCACCAAGGTGGTGCAGCGGATCCCGGTAAAAGTGAAGATTACCGACGGCGACCTTTCCCGCCTGGTGATCGGCATGGGCGGTGAGATCGAGATCGAAAGGCGGCGTTGATGCAGCAGCCGGCGGCCATTCCCGTCCATGAGCGCATCAGCTCCTTTGAACGTCCCTTCCTGACCCTGATCGTCGTTACCGGCGCTTTCATGGCCATCCTCGACACCACCATCGTCGAGGTTATTCTCCCCAAGATCATGGGTCCCCTGGCCACCGACATTTACGGCGTCCAGTGGGTGATCACCGCCTACATGATCGCCGCCGCCACCGGCCTGCTGCTGGTGGAGAAGCTGGCCGCCAGCTTCGGCCTCAAGCGCATCTTCCTCGTGGGTTTGCTCCTGTTCACCAGCACCAGCTTCCTTTGCGGCTACGCCAACACCCTGGCGCAGATGATTGCCTTCCGCTCCCTCCAGGGACTGGGGGAGGCTTTCCTGATCGCCAGCGCCGAGACCATCCTCTTTCTCATTTACCCGCCGGAAAAGAAGGGGATGGCCATGGGCTTCTACGCCCTGGCGGTCAGCTTTGCCCCGGCCCTGGGGCCGACCCTCGGCGGCTACATCACCGACAATTTCTCCTGGCGCTATGTCTTTTTCATCAACGTGCCCTTTGGGGTCATCAACCTGGTGGCCGCCATGGCTTTCCTGCCGCGGCTCACCGACGTCCGCCACAAGTTCCGCTTCAACTTCACCAGTTTCCTGCTGGTTTCCACCGCCACCATCGCCCTGCTGACCATGCTCTCCAAGGGGCAGGAAAACGGCTGGTTCCAGTCCACCATGATCATCAAGCTCGGGGTCGTTTCTGTGGCCGGCTACCTGGCCTACGCCATCAGCGAAATGCTGGCCCGGGAACCGCTGATCGATTTCAGCATCTTCAAAATCCGGGAATACCGCAGCGCCCTGGGCATCTATTTCTTCATTCTCGGCCTGTCCATGTATCAGGGCTTCTATTTGCTGCCCCTTTACTACGAAAAACTGCGGCTGATCACCACTTTCCAGACCGGCCTGCACCTGATGCCCATGGCTTTCTGCATTGGGGTTTGTTCCATCCTCTCCGGTCTGCTCAGCGACCGGATCGGGCCGGAAAGGGTGCTGGTGGGGACGACGGTCATCTATCTCTGGGGGGTCTACTTCATCATGCCCCAGTTGAACTACTACACCCCCAAGCTGCACACCATTTTCATTACCCTGCCGTTTGGTGTCGGCCTCGGCCTCTTTTTCGCCCCGGTGACCACCATGGCCCTGGAAAAGCTGGGGGAGCAGACCAACCTCGGGGTCAGCCTGCTGCACTACATCCGTTTCGTCGGCGGCTCCTTCGGCACCGCCCTGGCCACCAACACCCTGCAGAGGAAATTCGCTTTTCACTACGACGAGACCTGCGCCCTGCAGAACGGCAGCAGCCACTATATCCACATGTTCGTCGGCAAGTGGGAACATCTGCTGCACCAGCTTTATCCGGCCGACCTGGCGGCCAAGAAGGCCAAGGTGCTGCTGGGGTACGCCACCAGCGTCCAGGCCCTGAGCCACGCCTTCCAGGATACCTTCCGGGATGCCACCATCTACGCCCTGGTCGGCTGCCTCTTCTTGGTGTTTTTCTTCATCGGCAAGAAAAAATCTCCCTTCAGCCGCCGTTGACCGCTGCCGTGCGGGCGCGTTAACGGAACAGATGCCGTCGGAAAAAATGCAGTGCCCGGCCATTGTTGGCCGGGCACTGCGTTTTTCCGATGGGTAAAAAGGATAACGGCAGGCTATTTTTTCAGGACATGAAAAGAGGTGTAGCCGACGCCGTAATTGTGGTCCTGGTCGTTGGCGGCCGTGACCACGATTTTGTGCACTCCCGGTTTCGGGGGGGTAAAGCTGCCGGTGAAGGTACTGGTGCCGGTCCACTTCAGGGGCACGGCGGCCAGCCGCCGGCCTTTGCCGTTGTAGATGGTGGCGACCACCTGGACGTCATCGGCATTCCACAGTCCCCCGGGCTTGATGGGGCAGCCGCACATCATGTCCACCCGGGCGGTGATCTTAACCGGTTGGCCCAGTTTGAAAAACTGGTGCGGTGCCGGGGCCGTGGGGTAGACGATCAGACCGTAGACTTCAAAAATAATGCCGTCGCCGTCGATGTCGTGGCCCGGCAGCACCCACATGGTCTTGACGTACTGCTGGATGTTGTTGCCGGCCGAAAAAGGCCCGGTAGCCTCGATCCTGACTTTGGTCGGCCGGTCGATCTCCAGGCGGGCAACGAATTTGGCGGTGCCTTCATTAGCCAGCCGGGTTCCCCGTTTTATTGGTTCAATCATTTGGACCTTGGTATTGCCGGTGCCGCCCTCCAGGAAGCCTTCGTCGAGAATTTTGCCGGAGATGGCGTCTTTGACCACGATCCTGGCACCGCCGATGGAGGTGGCAATGAACTTGGCGTCGTGGGATTTCAGCCGGATGGTTACTTTGGTTTCCTGGGCGTAACCGCCGGCCGCCAGAGCCAGGGAAAAAACGAGGATGAGGAAACAACGGCCAAAAAGGATGCATTTGCGCATGGGATTCCTCCTGTTGCTGATGTTTTTCAGGGCCGACCACTGCCAGGTTGCCGTTCTGCCGATCGTAAGGAGATAATAATCCATTAGCCGGCAAAAGGCAAACCGCCGCCGGCCGCCAAGCCAGGTATCGCCAGGGAAACTATGCGGTTGCCGCCCGGCTGCCGCGGCAGTGCTGGCTTGCTGGTATTCTTTTTTCCTCAACGCCCGAAGAACCCGGTCAGCCGGGCCACGCCCAATACCTTGCCCTCGATGGCGGCCAGCAGCTGACTTTCGCTGGCAATATCAGCATTGATTTTTTCGGTGTTCAGGGCGTAAAGGGAAAAAACGTACCGGTGGCTGCCGGTTCCCGGGGGCGGCTGCGGTCCCCCCCAGCCGTAGTCGCCGAAACTGTTGCGCAGCTCCCGGCAGCCGGCCGGCATGGCCCGGCCGGAGGCATTCCGGGGCAGGCTGGTGATGGCGGCGGGAATGTTGATCACCAGCCAGTGCACCCAGCGCCTGGCCACCGGGTGGAGGTCGACGCAGATCAGGGCGAAAGACTTGGTTCCTGCCGGGGCGTTTTCCCACCTCAGGGCCGGCGAGAGGTTGCGGCCGCCGGCCAGCGGCCTGGCCAGGGCGACCGGTATGGGGCCTTGGTCGGTAAAATCGGCGGCAGTGAGGATGAAGTTTTTTCCCGGCTTGGCCGCCGCGGTTGCCGGTTGTGCCGCCAGCGTCAGGAGCAAAACGGCGGCCAGCAGGAAACTCAATGGTCCATTGTTCATGAGGTTGCCTCCTTCTCCTGGCGGCGCCGGCCGCTTATTGCTGCTTTTCCCCCAGCCATTCGATCTCCCGCAGCCGGCCTTCACCGTCAAAGCGCAGCAGGTACATCTGCTGGTGGCCGTATTCATTGATGATATACAGCCACTCCTCGACAATGCGGTATTCACCCAGCCGCTTGTTGTCGATGCCCACTCTTTCCCGGACCGCCGGTTGGCCGCAGGCGGCCAACACTTGGTACTTGTGGTCTCCTTCCGAGACCAGGTTGCGGCCGCAGCGCATGGCCAGCGCCCGGGTGGTGGTTGCCAGCAAAGCCAATGCCACGATGACCACAATAATTCTTTTCACCAGGTTGCCCCCGTTAATGCAGTATTTTTGCCGTTTGTTCGTTCATTTCCGCCCGCTGGCTTCAGCCTTCCGGCTGCCGCCGCTTTCCCCTCGATGGAGGTGAGAAACCCGCGCCGTCATTGGGCGGTTCAGTTGGTGGATTTTTCCTTGAACCACTTTTCCTCACCGTAAAGTTTTTCAATGCAGTCGGGACACAGGGCATGGCTGAAAATTGCTTCCGAGTGGGCCGAAATATAACTTTCTATCTGCTGCCAGTAGCCGCTGTCGTCCCGGATCTTTTTGCAGTTGGCACAAATGGGGAGAAAACCGCTCAGAATCTTGATTTCCTTCTGGGCTTTTTCCAGTTCCCGCAGGTGTACCTGCAGTTTTTCGTTGGTCCGAGCCAGCTTCGCCTTTTCTCCCGCCAGCTTGACCATGTGGTAGAAATTTTCCCGGGCGAAATACTCCAGGCTGTAACAGGAGACCATGCCGATGAAGAGAGCGGAAATGAAGAAAAAATTGTTCCGCAGGAGAATCACCAGGGGAGGATCACTGAGCCAGATGGAGGTGACTTCAAACATCAGGAGAATGATAATGCCGGTGATGGTTGCCCAGATGAAGCGGGCACGGATGAAGGTGAAGCAGTAGAAAATCACCAGGATGTTGCCGACGTAATAGGAATGGTTTGCCGGTGCCGGGCCGATGGCGATCATCCAGAAGATGCCCAGGGCGGCGACAATGATAAGGATGGCAATAACCGCCTGCCAGTATTTCTTGAACCGGGAGTGAAACGAAAAGATGATGCCGGCGGCGAAAACCGGGATTACCAGGCCGAAACGGATCAGCCAGAGTTGGTATTTGACCTCGGGCATCGACAGGTGGTCGAGAAAAGCGAAGACGGCGTAAAGCAGGAGGCCAAGGGCAAAACCCCAGCGAAAAACCGGCAGCGAAAGGTGGAAAAAATGGTCCTGGAAAAGTGGTTCCAGTTCTTGGTCAGGGCCGGTGAAACGCAGGGTCAGCGGATGCAGGTGCATTCTTTGCGGGAAACAGGATGT
>JAFDMG010000063.1 GCA_019306045.1 Deltaproteobacteria bacterium
CGGTGGCCGCCGCCGCCAAAATGCTCCATGATGCGCCCGACGTTGACGTGGGGATTGCGGCTGCGGGCGATGAGGTAGATCTTGTTCTCCATCCGGATGAGGGTAAACAGCACCGGGATCTTTTCCATGTCCCGCAGCCGGTGCACGATGAGGGCCACCTCGGGAATGAAGCGGTCGCGGCTGGCCTCGGCGATTTTGAGCCGCTGGCCGCTGATGATCACTTCGTGCATGGATAGCAGGAGGTCATTCAGCAGGGATACCTGCTCCCGGTCGAGGGTGGCGTTGACCACCTCGGCGACCACCGCCAGGCTGCCGCCCTGCTGCAACAGGTAGGCCGCCGCCTCCAGGTCCCGGGGCGTGGTGGTCTCGTAAGTAAAGGAGCCGGTGTCTTCGTAGAGGCCGAGCAGCAGCATGGTGGCCTCGTCGGGCGAGATTTTCTGTCCCTGGCGGCGCAGCTTCTCGGTCATCAGGGTGGCCGTCGCCCCCACCGGGGCCACGAGCACCTCGCCGTCGGCCTGGATGTCACCGGGGGCGTCCGGGTGGTGGTCGTAGAGACAGATTTCCACCCCCGGCCGATCCACCAGCTCGGCAAAGACGCCGATGCGCTCCTTCTGCCGGGTGTCGACGATGATCAGCCGGGTAACCTGTTCCAGGTCGATGTCCTTGAGCCGTTTGAACGGGTAGCTGTAGATGCAGGAGTGGAGAAAAAAGTTGCGGATGCTCTTTTCCTGGCTGCCGGGGAAAACCATCACCGCTTCGGGATAGAAGTGCCGGGCCGCCAGCATGGAGGACAGGCCGTCGAAATCGGCGTTCAAATGGGTGGTGATTATTTCCATCAGCTTTCCCGCCCGCCCTGCTCCCGGGGATGGCAGCGCCGGAAGATCTCCAGCAGCCGCTTGCTGTCCACGTGGGTATAGATCTGGGTGGTGGACAGGTCCGCGTGTCCCAGGAGGCTCTGCACCACCCGCAGGTCCGCCCCGCCGGCCAGCATGTGGGTGGCAAAGGCGTGCCGCAGCAGGTGGGGATAGACCCGGCGCCGGATGCCGGCCCGGCGGGCGTAGCGGGTGATGTTCTTCCAGAAGCCTTCCCGGGTCAGGGGCCGCCCGGAACGGTTGAGAAAGAGGCCGTCGCTGCTCCGGCCCCGCAGCAGCCGGGGGCGGTCCTCCTGCAGGTAGGTCATGGTCCGGCCCAGGACCCCGAAAGGCAGGGGAATGACCCGCTCTTTGTCGCCCTTGCCGATGACGTTGACCACCCCAAGATTGAAGTTCAGCTGGGAAACCCGCAGGGAAACCAGCTCGCTGACCCGCATGCCGGTACCGTAGAGCATCTCCAGCATCAGGCGGTCCCGCCGGCCGAGAACCGTCTGCTCATCCGGGGCCGCCAGCAGCGCTTTGACCTCGGCCACCGAGATCACCGGCGGCAGCCGGCGTCCCGGGCGCGGGGTTTCCAGCACTGCCAGGGGATTGCCGGCCAGCTGGCCCCGGCCGACGAGAAAACGGCAGAACATCTTCAGCGCCGACATCTTGCGCCTGACGCTGCCGAGGGCGTACTGCCGCTGCAGCTCCTCCTGGTATTCGGCCAGCAGGCCCGGGGTGAGGGCCGCCGGCTCATCGATGCCGCGCCCGGCCAGAAAACGGGCGAAGTGCTCCAGGTCGTACTGGTAGGCGGCCACCGTCCGCGGCGACAGCCCCCGTTCCAGGGCCAGGTAGTCGAGAAAGGCCCGCCGGCCGGCGTCAAGCTGCTGCTCGGCGGCCAATTTACCGTCCCGCCAGGTTTTCGACGCCGAAATCCTTCAAGGCGCCGCTGCCGGCTCCCTGGGGCGTGATCCGGGCTACAGCGTGCTTGTAAAGCAGGTGGCTGGTGTAGCCGTCATTGAGCACCAGGCAGAAGTTGTCGAAACTGCTGACGACGCCGTGACACTCGGAACCGTTGACCATGTTGATGACTACCTGGACCTTTTCCCGCCGCAAGCGGTTGAGAAACTGTTCCTGGACGTTGACGATCTGCTTGGCCATCGCGCGCTCCCCTGCTGCCATGATGGTTGTCGGCTTCTAACCCCTTTACTCCGGCTGCCTGGCTGTGATATTAACCAATGCGCTTTAGCGGCGCAAGGAATAAATTCAACCACGTATGCCGGCGGCCCCGGGCCGCCCCCGGCCGCCAGCCGGAGAGAAACGAGAGGTTTGCACCCGATGACCCCAAAATTCAACCGCTACCGCGGCACCAGCAGCTATATCGCCTCCCAGGCGCTGCAGAACGATGTCAACGTCGCCATCGCCCTCGGCCGGCCCCTGCTGATCAAGGGGGAGCCGGGAACCGGCAAAACCCTGCTGGCCACCAGCATTGCCGAGGGCCTCGGCACCGAGCTGCTGGTCTGGACCATCAAATCCACCACCCGGGCCCAGGACGGCCTCTATGTCTACGATACCGTCCAGCGGCTTAACGACGCCCGCTTCGGCGACCACGACATCAGCGACATCAAGCGCTATATCAAGCTCGGCAAGCTGGGCCAGGCCTTCACCCGCGCAAAGCAGGTGGTGCTCCTGATCGACGAAATCGACAAGGCCGATATCGAGTTTCCCAACGACCTGCTCACCGAACTGGACGAGATGCGCTTTTACATCCCCGAAACTGGGGAAACCATCGAGGCCCGCCAGCGGCCGGTGGTCATCATCACCAGCAACGCCGAGAAAGAGCTGCCGGACGCCTTCCTGCGCCGCTGCGTTTTCCACTACATCAAGTTCCCGGAACCGGATTTCATGGAAGAGATCATCCGCGTTCACTTCCCGGACCTGGAAAAGAAAATGCTCCAGGAGGCCATCAAGGCGTTTTTCCGGCTCCGGGAGCTGGACGACTTGCGCAAGAAGCCCTCCACCAGCGAGCTGATCGACTGGATCAAGGCCCTGGTGGCTTCGGGCGCCAACCCGAAAGAGATCGGCCGGCAGCTGCCCTTCCTGGGGGCCCTGCTGAAAAACGAACAGGACTACCACCGGGTTCACGAGGGCGGAGCCGACTCCCGGACCGTCAAACGGCCCACCTATTTCCGCTGAGTTCCGGACGCATACTTTCGTGTTTACCGCCTTTTTCTATACTTTGAAAGCCCACCAGCTGCCGGTGACCCTCACCGAGTGGCTGGCCCTGCTGGAAGCCATGCGCCAGGGGTTTGCCGGCAACAGCCTGGTCTCCTTCTACTACCTGGCCCGCTCCCTGTTGGTCAAATCGGAGAGTTTTTACGACCAGTACGACCTGGCTTTCAAAGAATATTTCGGCGGCCTGGAGGTCCCCGAGGCCCTGTTCGACGAACTGCTCCAGTGGCTCAGCGAGGAGACCCTGAAAAGGCATCGGGAAGGCATTGACCTGTCGGCCCTGCCGACCTACGACTGGCAGACCCTGGAAAAAATGTTCCGGGAACGGCTGGCGGAACAGAAAGAGAGGCATGACGGCGGCCACCGCTGGATCGGCACCGGCGGCACTTCGCCCTTCGGCCACGGGGGCGTTCATCCCGGCGGCATCCGGGTGGGCGGCGAAAGCGGCAATCTCAGCGCCGTCAAGATCGCCACCGCCCGCCAGTTCCGCGACTACCGGAAGGATCTCATCCTCGACACCCGGCAGATCAAGGTGGCCCTGAAAAAGCTGCGCCAGCTGCGGCGGACCGGCACCCGGCTGGAGCTGGACATCGACAGCAGCATCCGGGAAACCTGCAAAAACGCCGGCGAAATCGAGCTGGTTTTCCACCCGGAGCGCAAAAACGACATCAAGCTCCTGCTGCTCATGGACGCCGGCGGCTCAATGCTGCCCTATGCCCGGCTGGTCAACCGGCTCTTTTCCGCCGCCAACTCCATCAACCACTTCCGCGACTTCCAGTACTACTATTTCCACAACTGCATCTATGACTACCTGCGCACCAGCATGGTGGCCGGCGAGCGGGTAGCCACCGCCCACCTGCTGCACATTCTGGACAGCTCCTACAAGGTGATCATCGTCGGCGACGCCAGCATGGCACCTTACGAACTGTTCATGGAAAACGGCATCATCGACTACTACGACCGCAACGAAACCGCCGGCATCGACTGGCTGGAAAGGCTGGCCGCCCATTTCCGCCACATCGTCTGGCTCAACCCGACGCCGCCGAAATACTGGCAGCACCCGACGGTCAGCGCCATCGGCCGGGTGTTCCCCATGTTCCACCTCTCGCTGGCGGGACTGGAAGCCGCCATCCAGGAGCTGATCCGCCCGGCCCACTGACAAAGCGCAAGTCAGTTCTTTTCTTCCCCGGCCGCCGCCCGCAGCCGGTCGATCAGCTGCATCATGCCGCGGATGATCCGCACCTCCCGCCGGTTCATCTGCACCCGGCCGAAAAGCCGCCGGATGTATTCCATCAGGTGGTCGGGCCGGTCGTCGACAAAAAAACCGGCCGCCAGCAGGGTTTCCTCCAGGTGGCGGTACATCCCTTCCAGTTCCACGTGGCCGGCCAGTTCCTGTTGCGGCTGCGGCGCCGGCTCCCGGCGAAAGTGGCGGAAAAACTCGTAGCTGTAGAGCAGCACCGCCTGGGCCAGGTTGAGGGAAGAAAAGTCGGCATTGACCGGAATGCTGCTCAGCAGGTGGCACTGGCGGCGGGCTTCCCGGTCGAGGCCGAAATCTTCCCGCCCGAAAACCACCGCCACCCGGGCAGCGGCCGGCAGGGCGGCCGCCCGCTCGGCAACGGCGGCCGGGGTATAGACCGGCTGGCAGTATTTTCCCAGGCGGGCGGTGGTGCCCACCACCAGGGTGAAGGGTTCCAGGGCGGCCGCCAGCGACTCCCGGCAGACGGCCCGCTCCAGCACATCCTCGGCGTGGCAGGAGCGGCGCCGGGATTTGGTCGACAAATGGTCGCACCCCGGGGCCACCAGCACCAGGTCTTCCAGGGCAAAATTTTTCATCGCCCGGGCCACGGCCCCGACATTTTCGTCCAGTTTCGGCTCCACCAGCACGATGCTGACCAGCGGCCGCCGGCCGGCCCGGGATTGATTTTCCATGCCTGCCTTCCTTGATGACAACAGTAATAGAGATTAATTAATTCTTGCTTTCGCCCATCCCTTGCCCTAAGCTGACAATGAGAGCGAAAACTTGCCGGAAAATTTTACTTTACGGGAGGAAAAAATGGCTGAGAGCAAACCGGTGATTTTCAAACCCTACCCCTTCACCGTCGGCCAGCGGATCGTTCGCCAGCGGGGGGAAAAGCTGGAGGACTGGGACGTCATCAAGGTCACCGACGACGAAGTGACCGTCAAGTGCCCTTTCCACGGCGACGTCCTCACCTGGAAAAGAAAGCACTACTGGCAGACCAGCGAGTGAACCGGCGCCGGCGGCCGCGGCTCACTCCCCCCGCCCGGCGGCACCGTTATCCTGCTGCCGCCTGATCTCGAACAGGACCACGGCGGTCGCCGCCGCCACGTTGAGGGAGTTCAGGGCGGCGTGCATGGGGATGGTCAGCAGCAGGTCGCAGGTCCGGCGGACCAGCGGCCGGAGTCCCCGGGCCTCGGAACCGACCACCAGCACCAGCGGCCGCCGCAGGTCCGCGGCATATATCGACGTGCCGCCGTCGACCACCGTGCCGGCCAGCCAGAATCCCCGTTCCCGACATTTTTCCAGGGCCCCCACCAGGTTGCCCACCCGGCAGACCGGCAGGTATTCCAGACCACCCGAGGCCACCTTGGCCACCGTCGGCGACAGGCCGGCGGTGCGCCGGTCCGGCAGCAGGAGCCCGGCCGCTCCGGCGGCGGCGGCGGTGCGGATGATGGAGCCGAGATTCTGGGGGTCCTTGATTTCGTCGACGGCCAGGAGGACCGGCTGACGGGCGGGATCGAGACTGGCAAGCAGCTTTTCCAGGGAAACGGCGGCCACCGGCGCCACCCGGGCCACCACCCCCTGGTGCCGGCGATGGCCGCAGAGGCGGTCCAGCTGCTGGTCGGGAACGGTCTTGACCGTTGCCCCGGCCGCCTTTGCCCGGTCGATCAGGGCCGCCAGCCGCGGGCCGGGCCGCTCCCGGCAGAAAAGAACGGCAAGCGGCCGTTCCCGCCGCCGGAGGATCTCGTCGACGGCATTGATCCCCCCCACCAGGAAATCATCATCCCGGCGGCTGCTGCCGGCCATGGCCGCAGGCTACTTGTTGGGTGAAAAAATCTTGAAATTGACGATCTTCTGCCACCAGCTGGGGGCCCCGGAAGCCGTTTTCTCCTCCACCGGCGGCGACTGCTCGCCTTCGGCGGCCGCAGCTGGCGGCATGGCTTTCAAAGCCGGCACTTCACCAACGGGCGGCTCCTTGACCTGGGCCTGACGGTAACCCTGCAGCTGCTTCTGCAGCAGCTCCCGCTCTTCCTGCAGGCCCGCCATTGCCTCCTCCATCCCCTTGGCCTTCTCGGCGTCCACCTGCCGCAGGACTTCCACCAGCTTGCCGAGGTCCTTGATGGAGTTGTCAATAGTTTCCAGGCGGCTTTCAACTTCCATAATGGCCAGCCGGTTTTCCAGTTTTGCCAGCCGCTGCTCATAGTTGGGCAGGGACTGCAGCTCGGTGCTCAGCTGGTTCACCTGCATGTACAGCCGGGCGGTAAAAAGGCCAAAAACACCGGCCGCCAGGATGACCAGCAGCAGGATGAAAACCGAAAAAATCTTGGCTGCCGTCCGCTTTTTTTCCTGCCCGTTTTCCCCGTTCTGTTTTTCCTCGACTGACATCATCGTCCTCCTGACTCTGGCTGCTACGGATTGCTGCGTTGCTGAACCGGTGCCCGCCCCTCCCGGCGGTCTCTTGACCATGGTTAGCATATCCGCTGTAATCTTGACAACAGAAAAACCGCCGGCCGGTCTTGGCGCCGCCGGCACGGCATCTCGTCAGCGGCGGCCGCCGGGCAGCGGCTTTTCCACGTTGAAAAGCCCGGGTTAATGTGCTATGGGGTAACCAAATTTACCGCCTTATTTCGCAGGAGTGGAATCATGGATGAATTCCGGCGCATCAAACGGCTGCCGCCCTACGTTTTCAACATCGTCAACCAGTTGAAAATGGATGCCAGGCACCGGGGAGAAGACATCGTCGACCTCGGCATGGGCAACCCCGACCTGCCCACCCCCCAGCACATCGTCGACAAGCTGGCCGAGGCCATCTACAACCCCCGCAACCACCGCTACTCCGCCTCCAAGGGGATCGCCAAGCTGCGGCTGGCGATGGCCAACTGGTACAAGCGCCGCTACGACGTCGACCTGGACCCCGACGAGGAGGTGGTGGTCACCATCGGCGCCAAGGAGGGCATCTCGCACCTGGCTTTGGCGGTGGTCAATCCCGGCGACGTGGTTTTCGCCCCCTCGCCCACTTACCCGATCCATCCCTACTCGATCATCATTGCCGGCGGCGACCTGCGCAGCATTCCCCTGTCGCCGGACCGGGATTTCTTCGAGGACCTGCTGATGGCCACCAAGCTCACCTGGCCGCGGCCGAAGATGGTCATCATCAGCTATCCCCACAACCCGACGACTACCGTCGTCGAGCTGGACTTTTTCCAGCGCCTGGTGGATTTCGCCCAGGAGCACAACATCATCATCGTCCAGGACTTCGCCTACGCCGACCTGACTTTCGACGGCTACCGGGCGCCCTCGATCCTGGAGGTCAAGGGGGCCAAGGAGGTGGCGGTGGAGTTCGTCTCCCTGTCAAAAAGTTACAGCATGGCCGGCTGGCGGGTCGGCTTCTGCGTCGGCAACCGGCGGATCGTCCAGGCGCTGACCAAGCTGAAAAGCTACCTCGACTACGGCATCTTTCAGCCCATCCAGATTGCCGCCATCACCGCCCTCAACGGCGACCAGCAATGTGTCCAGGAAATCGTCGACACCTATAAACAGCGGCGCGACACCCTGTGCGACGGCCTGGGACGGATCGGCTGGGAAGTCAAGAAACCCCTGGCCACCATGTTCGTCTGGGGCCGGATCCCGGAACAGTTCCGCGGCATGGGTTCCCTGGAATTTTCCAAGATGATGATCCGGGAAGCCAAGGTTGCCGTCTCCCCGGGCATCGGCTTCGGCGAATACGGCGACGAATACGTCCGTTTCGCCCTGGTGGAAAACGAGCACCGGACCCGGCAGGCGATCCGCGGCATCCGCCAGATGCTGCAGCAGCATTCCTGAAAAGCCGCCGGGAACAACCCCTCACCGCTTGACAGCGGCAATAATGAAAGTGGTTTGCCAATCATGAAAGACATCAATATCGGTCTCATCGGCCTGGGCACCATCGGCACCGGCGTGGCCCGGGTGCT
>JAFDMG010000064.1 GCA_019306045.1 Deltaproteobacteria bacterium
GGCAATTTTCACGGCTGAAAACCTGCCGGCAGTCAAACGGGGGAAAATACCCGTCCTCAATTAAGGTTCAGGTATTTTACGCAGGGAGTCCAGGATTTCAGCGGCCGCTGGCAGCCTTTGCAACTGTGGTGTCCCTGCCTGATTTTACAGTAGCTGTTGACGACAAAATCAAACAGTTTGGCATTTTTGACCGCCATGGCCACCTCGTCGGCAATGGCGGACAAAATCTGGTCATCTTCCAGGTCAAACAGTTTGTTGTCCAGCTTGTTGACCGCGTTGATCACCCCGACCAGTTCATCTCCGGACACCAGGGGCGCCACCAGCAGCGACCTGGTTTTAAAGGTAAGATCCTCATCGATGGAGCCGTAAAAATCCGGGTCGCTTTGGACATCGTTGACAACCTGGGTTGTCCGCTCCCGCAGGGCCCGGCCGGCAATGCCCCGGTCAGCGGGAAAACGCTTCTTTTCCAGGGCCGCCCCCGCCTCGCCCACCACGCTGTAAAACTCAAACTCGCGGTTTTCCTCATCGTACAACAGTACCGAACACTCTTCACACAGCAATTCGGCGGAAACAATGCTGATAATGGTGGTCAGCAGTTCCTGGAGATCGCCGATATATGACAGCGCCGAGCTGACATTCTGGTAGAGATTCAGAAAGCGTATTTTTTTCTCGTTGTGTTCATGATCGACGGCATTCTGCAGCAGGGCTGCCAGCGAAGGGGCCAGTGAACCCCAAGCCGGGTCAACGGTAGCTGCCGCCGGCGGCGATTTTTCTTCGGGTGCCACCACCAGAACGCCCAGTATGGCATCATCCTGGCTTCTCAATGGAATAATCAGCCCGAGGGGCGCCCGGGAACCAAGGGCCTCGGAAGCAACGGCAACTGGTTTACCGTCTTCAAGGGTGAGATAACCGGCGCCAGCTTCGGCTTCCCCGGCCTGGCCGGCCAGCTGCAGCAGATCATCCGGGTTGTCCATGGCACTCAAAACCGGCGGTTGACAACAGTTATAAGCATGCACGGCCGCCGATCCTGGCAGCAAAAAGCCCAGCACGACCACCCCGTACTGCCGGCCAAGCCAGTCGGCAATTGCCGTGCATTGTTCATTTACCGTCCTGATGGCAAGCAGGTCAGGCAGCTCCAGGGACAAGTTGTCATGGCTTTGAGCAATGGACATCGATTGTACTCCTTCCCCACCATGAGTATAGCAAGAAAAAATTTCTGCCTCGCCGGCCGGCAGGAACAGCTTAACACCCTGAAAAGTCAGTTCCCCCCACCGGCTTGACGATCATAGCTGGCGGCGGTCGTCAAGCCAACCTGGGACAACAGGGAAACCCGCTGTTCGACCAGCTCATGATTGCCGGGCTCCTGGGCGATGGCAGCAGAAATAGCCGCCAGGGCATCGTACCAGATGCCGGATTCAGCGTAAATGTGTTCCGCTTCGACGCTGTCGGCTCGCCTCACCTTCTCCCCGAGATCAGTCGGCAATGAAACCAGTTCAATGGCGCCGGCCGCCAGGATATCCTTTGCCCGGTGTTCCTCATCGGGAATCAAGGCCACGAACCACTTGTACTGGACGTCCTGTTTGAGGCGCTTGCCGTAGTCGGCCAGGCAGACGGCATGGATGCCGGGTGTCTGGGGCGCGGGCAGACGAACGGTCACCAGGGGATAGACCGCCTCTTTCTCAATGAGGGTGAATTCCAGGGGCAGCGCCGCCGCCCGCGACAGAAAGTAATACATACACGGCTGCCGACTGACTGTCAAACCGACATGTTCCGGTACCAGGGTGCAAAGACAGGGAATTTTCCCGCCTATGCCCCTGGTGCCTCCGGCCACCCGTCCGGCCGGTGCCCCCCGGAGCGGCGGTCGATAAACCGGCATCTTCTTGGAACGCGACGCATCTTTGTCCTGTAAACTTTCTTTACGCTCCGCCGGTTTCTCCTCCTTGCTGCCGGCGGCCGGCACGGCGGTGGCCGGCTGTCGGATCTGGGATTGAGCCGCGGGTTTCCGGGCCTTTTTTGCCGCCGCCAGCCCCGGCGAGGGAAGCAGCAACAAGAGCCCCACAACGATAAACCATTGGTTTTTAAGCATCTTTTTCATGATCAACCTCCTCCCCAAATTTTTGCCTGCCCGCTTTCCCGGATGGAGAGCATTTAACCCTTTGTCGAACCCTCTGCCTGCCGGAGACGAAGCATGTTTCCCTTTCTATTAAGAGCAAGCAATAATCCTGCCAGGGACAACGGCAATCATGACAAAGATTTTTTTTCAACACATCTCGGTTTGCCGACGGCCCGGCAGCCGCTGACAGGGTGATTCGTTGATTCCCAGTACCTGGTAAATGGTTATTTCCTGACTTTTCCCCTTCAAAGTCTCCTTGCCCACCAGGCGCAGTCGGAAACGGCCGTCGAGGTATTGCCGCGTTTGTTCACCGATCAGAATACGCCAACAGCTGTCCCCGGCAAATTCCTTCTGATAACTTTCGAGACGGGCGGCAACATTAACCGTGTCGCCCACGGTGGTGTATTTCAGCCGCTGGGAGCTGCCAACCGCCCCGGCAACCACCGGTCCGGAGAAAATCCCGATGCGTGTACTACCCGTCGGCAGGCCCTCATGCCGCCAGGACTTGTTGAGCTGTTCCATTTTCCTCCCCATCGCCAGGGCGCAGCGCACCGCCTGGATGGCATCCTGCTTGATCTCCTTCTCCGTTTGCCGCGGCAAGGGCACGCCAAAGTTCGCCTTGATGCCGTCGCCGGCATAATCATCGACGACGCCGCCGTGCACCATCACCAGGTCGGCCATAGCTTCCATGTAGCTGTTCAGCCAGTTGATCAGCGCCTGAGGCTCCAGGGATTCGGCGGTAGAGGTATAGCCTTTCAGGTCGGAAAACAGCACCGTGGCCATCACTTTCTGGGAACGCGGGCGGCCGCCGCAGAGGAACTGTTCCCGATGCTGCCAGATCGCGGTTGCCACTTCGGGGGAAACATGTTTGGAGAACAGGAGCATCAATACCGTTCGCTGCTCCTTTTCCTGGTTGGCCATGTAAGCGGTGACCAGGGCGGCGGCAAGCAAAAAAGTAATCGCCGGCGGCACACTGGGCAGCCACCAGCCCCGGAGGAAAATGGCATAGGTGGCCAGCCAGAGCAGGAAAAGTCCGCCCGCCCCGCAAAGGCTGAAAACCCAGGGAGAGCGCAGCCAGAAACCGACCGCTCCCCCCGCCAGGCACCAGAAAATAATCCAGCAGATCTCCTCGCTTTCGCTCGGGGACAAAAGCGGCCGACTTTCACCCAGACCCAAGTGCAGAAGCTGGCTGACCACGTGGGCATGCATCACCATTCCCGGTATCGCCTGCCCTCCCCCAATCATGCCCCGGCTGTAGGGCGTATAAAAGATATCCTTGACGCTCTGAGCCATAACCCCGATGATGACGATCTTGTCGCGAATGGCCGCCGGCGGAACCTTGCCGGCCAGCAGTTCACCCAGGGAAAAAGCGGTGAACGCCCCCCGGCTGCCGCCAAAATCAAGCAGAAACTGGTAACCCCGGTCGTCGGCCCGCAGATAGCCGCCGTCGTTGGCGGCAAAAGGACGAATGGTATTCGGCCCCAGGCGCAGGTATTCTGGGTGTTCCCCATCCGCCCGGGGAACAATCCCCTCGGCGCGCAGGTAAAGCATGGCCAGCAGCAGATCGAAAGAGGTGGAAACCGTTTTGCCATTGTCGAGGAAAAGGAGACCCCGGCGGACAATGCCCCCCGGATCGACGATCATGTCGTTGAAGCCGACACGCCCGGAGCGGGCCAGAACCGGCGGGGCGGCCACCCCGCCCGCCCCGAATTTCATCACCATGATCAAGCGTTGACTGTCGGTCAACAGTCGCTGCAGCTCTTCGGTCCCCGGCGGCACCGGCAGATCGCGGTAGATGTCAAAACCGACCGCCCGGGGCTGGTCGGCAAGCAGCACGGTCAGTGCCCGGGCGGCAACTTCGTCGGCCAGCGGCCACTTCTGCAGGCGGCGGATATCATTCTCCGTGATGCCAATCAAAACGATGCGGGGGTCGGCGGGCGAGGGCCGCAGGCTGGTGCGCAAATACCAGTCGTAAGCCGTCAGTTCCAGGTATTCCAGGGTGCCGCTGTAACGGGCCGCCAAGGTTATGAGCAGGGAAAATCCGCAAACAAGCAGGATGGGCACCGACTGCCGGCGCCTGAGTTGCCGCAGAAATCTCACCTCATCTCCTGCAATACCGCTACAACCAGCTGTTGATCAGCAGAAAGGCGGCCCAGTAGGCCGGATGTTCATAGCGGGGATCGTGCAATAATTTCAACTGGGCCCGCTGCAGGGCCATCGCCCGGGAAACCGACGAGTGGAGCAGCTGGCGGTAAAACTCGCCGACCAACTCGGCGGTCGCCGCGTCATTGATGTGCCACAAGGTCGCCAAGGCACTGCGGGCGCCGGCCCGCACCGCCACCCCCGCCAGGCCCAGGGCGGCGAGATCGTCCCCGGCCGCCGTTTCACAGGCGCTGAGGGTCAGCAGGTCAAGAGGTTCCGACCGAAAACGCAGGAAACCAATATACTCGTCCAGATCGGCCATGGTCAGCTTCCGGTCGAAAGCCAGGATAAAGCTCTGGTCAACATCGCCTTTGAACTGGCCGTGGGAGGCAATATGAAGAATATTGAAATGTTTTTCCCGTAGTGATTCCCTGAATTTGCCCACCGCAAAATCCTGGTCCAGCAGGGTGATGCTGGGGCAGATTTTCGCAATGGCCTGCACTTCGTCCTCAACGTAAGGCAAGGGTGCAAACCCCTGAACCCCCCGGGTCACCCCGGCAACCATTACCTGCATTCGCTGGCGGCCAACCGGCGTCGGGTCGGTGAGATTCAAACCAGGCACAATGGCCGTGGCATAGTAAGCCAGCAAAAATTGCCGGCCGTCATGGAGAGCAGCCAGGGGAATGGTGCGCAGGGCCCCGCTGGGCACGAAAACCAGGGTAGCAACTTTCTGGGCGCGCAAATCAGCTTCCAGGGGGCGGATCAGAAAATCGTACAGGTTCCGGGCGTGGGGCAGATATTCCCGGGTGGTTCTTTTTTCCAACAGGCGGCGAAAGTTCCTGATCTCCCCGAACAGGGTTTTATTGTCCACCGCCAAGGTATACTGCTTCAGCCCGGTGGGTAAACTAACCAGCAACGCTGTTCTGTCCGGCAGCACAATCGGATAAACAACGGCCGTTTTCTGGCACAGGGCATCCAGTGCCACCCGGTTTTCCCGGCCGGCATCAACGCAGTCGTCCTTGAAATAATTCCGCAGTTCATAAACCCGCAACAGTTCGACGATCTCCCTGGCTTCCATCAATAAAGCGGTACGTTGCTCGGGGTTTGCCGTCATTTTCGCTTTTCTCAACAGCAAATCCACCAGTTCGAGGCAAATCGAGCCGGCGACTTCGCGATACCGGGACAGGGAATCGCCGCGGCAGGCTTCCAGCTCCTGCCGAATGGACTCCAGGGTGTAGATGGTACGCCGGTAAGCGTCGATGGCGGCGTCACTCTCCCCCAACCTGCTCAACAGGCGGGCGGTCTGCCACTGCCAACGATACAAGGCTTCCGGCGCCCCGGCCCGCTGTGCAGCCAGGACCGCCTGCCGGCTCAATTCCAGGGCTTCTTGATCGCGGTGTATCGTTTCGTAAAGGCCGCCGGCATAGCCGCGAGCATAGGAATAGGCCAGCCAGTCCCCCAGGCGGCGGGCAATGCGGGCCCCGGTAGCCAAAGCCTCGTTGGCCGCGGCCAGCAATTCCTGCCGACGGCCCGGCAAAGCCGAGCGCAAATCGGCATACACGAGGCCAACGTGCAGCCAGGCATAGACCTGCTCATGGGAATCTTCGACGGCCGCCAGAGTCTCCCGGGCCTGGTCGAGAAACTTTTCGGCTTCCTGGTAACGTTTTTGACGACTGACGGCGGTGGCATAATTGACCTGGGCGGTGGCCAGCAGCAAAGTCTGCCGGCTCTGCCGGGCCAGCTGCATGCACTGCCGGTAGGCGGCTGCCGCCTGGCGGTATTCCTTGACTGCGGCCAGGAAATTGCCCCAATCATTGTAAATAACGGCAGCGACGTCATGGCAGCCGTTTCCCTCGGCCAGCTGCAGGCCTTGCTGCAGGGCCTGCCGGGCCTCCTGCTGCCGGCCCAGAGCTTGGTACAGGTTGCCCAGGCAACCGAGAATCACGGCTTCCTGCCGGGCGTCATCGGCGGCCACCGCCAGTTCCCGGGCTTTTTCCAGGGTCAGCCGGGCTTTTTCCAGTTGACCCAGCTGCTGATAGGCCCGCCCCAGTTTGGCAAGCACCCGGGCCTGTCTCTGCTGATCATCCGGCTGGTCAAGCGGCCGGGCGGCAGTCTCCCAAGCGGCAATTGCCCGGGCAAAAGCACCTTTCTGCCAGGCCTGGTCACCATTCTTTTCCTCTTCCCCGATGACGGCCGCCGGGCCGGCCGCCGGACTTTTCACCCCCGGAGACGACGGCAGACATCCACCCAGAAAGAGCAAAAACAACGTGGCCAGCAAGCAGGGGAACCACCGATCTCGCCGGCAAGACTGGCCTCCTGGACAACGAAACAACAAAACAAGCGGCATCATTTATCCCTCTTTATCTGTACTGCCCGGGCAAATTCCCGGTGCTTTTCAGAAACAGCTGAGAGTGAACTGCAGGTGGAGGCCATCATCCTGGAGATCGTTATCCGGGTTGTCCACGTCACGCAAGGGAATGCCCCAGTAAACCTCCAGTTGAGGCCTCAAAGTCAGCGGCGCCCGCCGCCAGCTGGCCGCCCACCTGAGTCCCAGGCCGACACTGGAAATATGTTTGACCGGCGGCGTGTCCAGATCCCGGTTCCAGCCCCGGCCGTAGTCCACAAAGGGGACCAGCTGCAGGTATTCCGCCCAGACGGCATGCTGCACCAGGGGAATGCGGGCCTCCAGGGAAGCAATCAGGCCCTGGTCCCGCACCAGCTGGTTCTCACGGTAGCCCCTGACACTGTAGCGGCCGCCGATGGCTATCTGTTCCAGGGGCAGCAGGGAGTCATTGGCCAGCTGCAGATCGGTGCGCCAGAGCAGTTGAATGTCCCAGGGGGAGACTACCCGGGCCCACTGGAACTGGCCCAGCCAGGCAAGAAAACGACCGTCAGGCGTATCGCCGCTATTGGTCGTGGCATGCAGGGTATCGAGGCCGAAACTGAATTGGGAACGGGCAGCGATTACCTGCTTCTGGGTGTGGTAAACCCATTCCTGGGCAAAACGCAGGGCCGTGACTATCGCTTTGCCGTTTTCCTCGCCGGGATAAAAGGAGAAGCGCTCTCCCAGCAGGTAAGTCCGGTCGCGGGAATGCTCGCCAACCAAGGAAAGGGCAACCTCATGGTTCAGGCTGCGGTAGACAGGCTGCCGGATGCCAAGACTGTAAATTTCCGACTTGGTTTCCACGTTAAGGGAATCAAAGGGGCTTTCCACCACTTTGAACTTGTTCTTGCGGCAGCGCAGGATCAGCGTGGTGTCATAAGCGGTAAACGGCAGGGTGTAGGAAAAATCCCACTGGGGCTCGGCGCCTTCGGAAGCCCCGTATCCCAGGCTGAGGGCATCCCCATAACCAAAGAGATTACGGTCGGCGATGGTCACCCATCCCTCCTCGGCACCTACGGTCGGCGACTGGTAGTTGTCAAAGCCCAAGGTGATTTCAAAAGGCTGCTGCTCCTCGACCTGGACCAGCAAGACACTCTCCCCGGGCGCGGGACCAGGCTTCAGGGCCCCGTGCAGCCGTTCGATGAGCGGCTGCTGCTGCAACAGCTGCAGCCGCCGCTGCAGGGCCTCGATATTGAGGGGCTGTTCAACGCCAAGAGCCAGACGCCGCTTGAGAAAACCATCGGCAAACCATCTGTTCCCCTGCACCTCGATGGCCGTCAGCCGACCCTCGACAATTTGTACCCGGATAATGCCGTCCTTGACCTCCTGGTCAGGAATCACCGCCCCGGAATTGATGTAGCCATGCTTGATGTAGTAAACGGTCAACGCCTGGCGCAGGCTGTCCAGGTCTTCCGTGGTCAGTTC
>JAFDMG010000065.1 GCA_019306045.1 Deltaproteobacteria bacterium
GCGGATCGCCGCCGGTGACAGCCGGCGGCTGAAATAGGTGGCATCGGGCGGGTGGATCAAGGCCTCCTCGTCCCAGGCGGCAAGCCGGTGGCCGAGCAGGTTCATGATGCGAAACATCTTCAGGCTGCGGGCGGTCATGCTCTTCGCCAGGTAGATGCTGGGCGGCAGGGAGGCAATCCGGAAATCGATCTCCAGGCGGGAGCCGATGACCGAGCTGAATCCCCGGCGGGCGGCGATCAGGGCCAGGAGCAGCTTGGCATCCAGTTCCCGCACCTGGTTTTCCACCGGGATGATCAACGACCTGGCCACGGCTACGGCTCCCCGGCGACAGCTCCGCCAAACAGCTCGTCCAGGCCCGGAATGCCCCGCCCGAGAAGAAACTCGGCATAAAGGAAGTCGTCAGGGGTGTCGATGTTGACCAGCGGGTCGTCAATGATGACATAGGAGGTTTGCCGGCCCTTGATGCTCCGCTGCTCCTCCAGACAGGGCCGGCTGATGGCGTAGGCCACGCCGTTGCGGTGGTAAACGGGCTGCAATTGCTGACGGGCGATGATCCGCGCCCCGGCTGGATCGTAGTAGTCCAACCGGTCTTCCCGGATAACCAGCTGCTTCAGGGGATGGGCCTTGGAATCGGTTTCACTCACCGTCCAGACGGCATCGTAGCTGCCGCTCACCAGCCGTTCGACGGCGGCGCTCACGTGCTCCGGGCGGCGGAAAGGCGAGGTGGGCTGGAGCATGACCACCACATCGTAGCGGCAGCCGTCCAGCTCTTCACAGGCCAGCAGGGCATGATGAAGGACATCCCAGTCGGCGATCCGGTCGCCGGCCAGGCCTGCCGGCCGCCGGAAGGGCGCCGCCAGGCCGCTGGCAACGGCGGCGGCGGCAATGTCGTCATGATCGGTGGAAACCACGGCCCGGTCCACCCAGGGCAGGCGCTGCACCACCCGGCCCACCAGCGAAACCAGGGGCACGCCCCGGAGCGGCTGCAGGTTTTTCAGTTTGATCCCTTTGCTGCCTCCCCGGGCGGGAACGACAACGAGAATTTTTTTACCCTGCCACATATGCCCTCAAGCCAAAACCGCCCGCAACGGCTCCAGGGGAAAGCGGCCGGCCCGCACGGGCAGAAACCGGGTGCCGCAGGCGGCCGCCGAGCGGCGGTCCGACTCGCCGTCGCCAACCACCAGAACGTCGCCGGGACCGAGATTTTCCCGCTCGATGATGGCGGCCAGGGTCTCCTCCTTGCGGCGGGGATAACCGTAGATTTCCCGGAAAAAACCAGTCCAGCCGCGGGCGGCGACAATCGGCCGCAGAAACTCCTCCGGGGTGGTCGAACTGAGGTAAACAGGAATTCCGATCGCGGCCAGCAGCTCTAGGGCTTCCCGGGCCCCGGGGATTTCCGGGCAAGTCTCGGCTCCGGCCAGCACCAGGTCGTTGTAGGCCGCCGCCACTTCGGCCACCCGGGCTTTCAGGGCCTCGCCTTCCTGGCCGGTGGTCCGCCGGATAATCTCCTCCAGGATTTCATAGCGGCTGGCCTCGAAAATCTCCGCCAGCACCGCTTCGATTACCCGCCTGGTCGCTTCATCGGCGGGAAAAACGGCAAAGTAGGCCTCGTATTTCAGGCGGTTGGAATCGACCAGCGTACCGTCGAAATCGAGCACCGCCGTTCTGATTGTCATCGCCTTCAGTGATCCGCCAGGGCACTCCAGTTGGGCACCACCGTCTTGCGGGCCTCCCGGGGCAGACGGGCGATCCGCTCATCCTCGTAAAAGGAATCGTTGTTGTAATGGGTGGTGGAAACCTCCTCGAAAATGGCTCCGTCCAAGGTGTGGAACTTGTGCCACTGGCCCGGCTCCACCAGGATGGTGTCTCCGGGCTCGGCTTTTATCCGCCGTCCCCCCAGTTCCACCTCCAGATCGCCGTAAAGCAGCTGAAAAGTCTCCTCCTTCTTCTGGTGATAATGGTAGGGATGCTTCTGCCGCGGCAGGAGGATGACCAGCTTTTTGCAGTACTGGCGGTTGATGCAGGTGATGATTACCGCCCCGAACTCCCGGAACCGCTCGAGCCCGTAATGGTGCGACAGCTCGATGGAACTGTCCTTGCCGATGACGATCCGCGCCTGGTTGAGCATCCCCCGGACCTGGAGCATGATCCGGTAAATGATTTCCCGGTCCGGCAGGGGGGAATTGGCCACGATTTCATTGATCGGTTCATTGGGCTGGTAATCCCGGTCAGCCTCCAGGCCGGCCACCCACTCGCCGCTGGTCAGCTGCTTCTCCTGCAGGGGCATGGCAAAGAAAACCTGCTGCCGGCCGATCTTCTCGCCCTTTTTGATCGCCTTGCCGGCATAGACACCCCGCATCAGCGACCGCAGGGAAGCCAGTTCCGCCGGGGTCGCCGGACTGCGGTTTTCGCCGCCGCAGGCGGCCACCGCCTCCCGGTGGGCCGCCAGCCAGCCGGCCACCTGAGACGGCGTCGAAGAGTAGGCGTTGAGCTGGTACTTGTCGGTGCCGAGGCCCACATGACGCTCGAAAAGGCGGGCACCAAGGGCGTAAGCCAGCCGCACGGGGATGAAGTTGTCCGGATCCTCGTGGGTGGAGAAGCCGATGGGCACCGAGGGAAAACGCTCCCGCAGCAACCGGATCTGGTTCAGCTCCAGTTTTTCCAGGGGAGTCGGATAGAGGGCAACGCAGTGCATGAGGGCAAAATTGACGTGCTGGAATTCAAAAAAACTCACCAGCCGGTCAATCTTATCCATGCTCAGGCCGGCCGTCGAGGCCACCACCGGCAGGTTGGCGGCCGCCACCTTTTCCAGCAACGGCCAGTCGGCCGCCGAGCAGCTGGCAATCTTGATGATCTCGATTCCCAGTTCGGCAATCAGGTCCACCGACTCCTCGTCGAAAGGGGTGGCCATGGTATACATGCCGTTTTCCCGCACCGCCGCCGTCAGCCGGGCATAATCCTTCTTTTTCAGCGCCGTGCTCATGAACCGGGGAATATGCTTGACATCCTGGCGTTCCTTGTAATCGGGGTGAATAAAGGTTTCCAGCTGCCGGAACTGGAATTTGAATGCCCCCCGAACACCGGCGGCGGCATTCACCTTGCCGATCTCCCGGATGATCCGCAGGCCGTGGTCCACGTCTCCCTGGTGATTGTTAGCCAGATCGTAGGTAAACAAGCCGTCAAAAACAAAATCATTATTCACGCGTGCATCTCCTGTCATACCGGTTCCAGGGCCTGAAGGCCGTAGCCGGCGTCATAATTGATCCGCACCGTCCGTTGCCGGCGGTGCGACAGGTGGGCGGCCGCCACCACCAGCATGGTATCCAGGCCGTGGCACAGGGCAATGGGGGAAAAATCGGGCGGGCCGTCGCGGAGGATTTCTCCCAGATGGTCGATCTCGCCGGCAAAATCGTCCGGCCTGGTTTTGGCAAACAGCTCTTCAATGATTTCGCCGTCGCTGCCGGCGTAGCGCAGGGCGTCGTGGCCGGCATCATAATTGACCAGCCACTCCAGAAAGCCGCTTTCCCCCTGGAGGCGGGCGGTTTTCTGCGGCGGCTCGGTGACCACGTCCTGAACGACGGCCCCCACCAGCCCGGTTTCGGTTTTGACGTTGAGCAGGAAAAGGCGGTCATAGTCCACCTGGCCGTCGGCCACCAGATCCAGCATGGCACTGACCTCGGTTATGCGGCCGGTACCAGTAAGCTGGGCAAAAAACTGCCAGATGTTGACGGCATGAGAATGCTCGCCGCCGGCGCCGCCGCCCCGGGAGGCAAAGCCAAGATAGGAATCCCGGGGACCGGCCAGCCACGGGTGAGCCGAGAAAATCCCACCCCAGTATTCCCGAAAAGCGGCGGTAATGGTCAGGGTTTTTCCCAGCAGGCCGCCGGCCAGCAGTTCCGCCGCCCGCCGGCTGTGCCGGGTCAGGGTATGGTTGTAGCCGACGGCAACGAAAGTACCGGTCTCCTCCTGGAGGCGCAGTACGGTTTCGGCCTCTTCCAGGGCCGGGGTGCAGACCGGCTTCTCGATCAGCAGCACCCGCGGCGGCCGCTGCCGCAGCACCTCGCAGGCCAGGGACATGTGGGTGTCCGGCGGCGTGCCGATAATCACCAGGTCAAAGTCATCGCCGGCCAGCTCGGCCGGGGAAGCCAGCCTGATCTCCTCGTCCCAGGCCCCGTAGCGGGCCGGGTAGATCTCGCTTTTCGTCCGCTCCAGGGCGGCGGGATCAAGATCACAGATACTTACCTGCCAGCCCCGGCGGCGGCAGGCATGAGCCAAATGGTTGCCGATGGAACCGGCCCCGAAAATTTTCACATTATACATGAATCATGCTCCGCTCAATCATTGACGGCAGCGGGTGTCCCCCGGCCCCGGATTTAGCAACTTATAGACGGATGAAATTGGCATGTCAAGCGGCAAATCCCCCGGTCGGCGCCGGTTTCAGCCGAACAGTTCCCAGCTGACCGGCGTCCCCCGGCGCACTGGCCGGTTGACCTGTTTACCCAGCAGCAGACGGTAATATTTCGGCGGCAGGCCGCGTCCCGGACGAATGGCCCGCAGGTTTTCCGGAGTCAGCCGGTCACCGGCTTTCAGGTCGGCGACGATATAGAGGGAACGGCGGAAAACCAGTGACCGCTGCTCGGCCGCCGTCGGCCCGTAATGAACTTCACCCAGGGACTGCCAGGAGCGCTCGGTCTCCACCACCAGCCGGCGCAACTCGTCCGGCTCCAGGGAGAAAGCGGCATCAACGCCGCCGTCGGCCCGGCAGAGGGTAAAATGCTTCTCGATCACCGTCGCTCCCAGGGCCACCGCCGCCACCGCCGCCCCCAGGCCGCCAGTGTGATCGGAAAGCCCCACTTCACAGCCGAACAACTGCCGCAGGTGGGGAATAGTGCGCAGGTGGCTGTCGGCCGGGGTCGCCGGATAGGTGCTGGTGCACTTGAGCAGTACCAGCTGCCGGCAGCCGGCCCGCCGGGCGGCGCGCACAGTCTCGTCCAGTTCGGCAACTGTCGCCATGCCGGCGGAAATAATCATCGGCTTGCCGGTGGCGGCAATCTTCTCAATCAGCGGCAGGTCGGTATTCTCGAAGGAAGCCACCTTGTAAGCCGGCACCCGCAGCTCTTCGAGGAAATCCACGGCCTGCTCGTCAAAAGGGGTGCTGAAACAGAGCAGTCCCAGCTCCCGGCAGCGCCGCATGATGGGCTCATGCCATTCCCAAGGTGTATGGGCCTGCTGGTACAGTTCATAAAGGCTGCGGCCGGCCCAGAGACTCTGCGAATCGGTGATCACGAATTCGTCCCGGCGCAAATCGATGGTCATGCTGTCGGCGGTGTAAGTCTGCAGTTTGAGGGCGTGGGCCCCGGCGGCGGCGGCCGCTTCCACGATGGCCAGCGCCCGCTCCAGGGACTGGTTGTGATTGCCGGACATCTCGGCGATAATCAGCGGCGGCCGCTCCCGACCCACCGGGCGGGAACCGATTCTCACCTCGTCAAAATAGCTGTCAGCAGACATGCCTAAACTACGCCCCCAAATATCGAAATAATCAGAGTTCTTGCCTGAAAACCAAGTGCGAGGCGGCAAAACCGGCGGCGTCAAACAACTGCCGGGCCGCCCGGTTGGCCGGCAACACCTCGGCCCGGAGCCGTTTGACCGCCGGCCGCTGCCGCCGCAGCCAGAAGCTGCCGGCGGCCAGCAGGGCCCGGCCGTAGCCCCGGCCATGACAGCCGGGCACTAGGTAAATGGAAACCAGGGCCTCCTCGCCGGCCAGGTCGTAACGCAGCACCCCCACCGGCCGGCCATCCTCCTCGCCGATCAGCAGCTCCCGATCGGCGGCCGCCAGGCAGCGGGCAAACCACTCGTGGTGCTCCTGGGCAGTGATCACCGCCGGAGAAAAGGAAAACCGCCGGTTTTCCGGCGCGTTGCGCCAGGCCAGCAGCGACGCCTCGTCGGCTGCCCGGGCCCGGCGCAGCGTCAGCGCTGGCGGCAGCAGGCGGTCAACCACCCGAAAAACCCCACGGCCGTCCGCCAGCTGGCGGCAGCGCCGGGCCATGAAAGCCCGCCACCAGGGAGAACGGAGCAGCGTCGCCACCGCCTGGCGGTAATCGGCGGGAACCAGGGCCGCCGCCTCCCCCAGATAAAGCAGGTAGCCGTCCCGGGCCAGCGGCACCGCCAATGGCACCTGGTTGGCGGCGATACTGGCCACGATGCTCGGCACGCCCAGGCAGCAGCGCTCCCAGGCTGAGGTGCCGCCGGCACCGACCGCCAGGTCGACTTCGGCCAGCAGGGCCGCCATGTCTTCCACCTGGCAGTGATATCTCACTCCGGGCAGGCCGGCGCACATTTCCCTGACCAGCTGCCGATGGGGATTGCCGGCGCCGACAACCACCTCCACTGCCAGCGCCGGCAGCAGGGGCTTGATTCCCTCCAGAGCCCGGCCGGTTTCGTTTCCCGGGTCAGTGCCGCCGAAAAAAAGCAGCAGGCGCGGTTTTTCCTTGCCTGTAACGTCTGCTTCCTCGCCGGCGGCGGCCCGCCGGGCGGCAAAGCGCGGGTCAAGGAGAGCGTACCGGGGACCAAGGAGCAGCCGGCAGGCCGCCGGCACCAGGCCGCGGTAGCGTTCCTGGGCCTCGTCCTCATCCCCATGATAGTTCTGATCCAGCAGCAGGTCGCAGTCGTGGGCCCGGTCGGCCAGGTCGTCGATCACCATGATCCGCGCCGCCAGCGGCCGCAGCCGCCGCTCCCAGTCCCGGTCCAGCCGGTAGTGGTCGACAATCAGCCAGGCCGGCTTTTCCGGGACGCTTTCCAGGATGGCGGCCGTGGCCGCCGCGTCCGCCGCCGGCGTCCAGGGAGCAGCCGGGGACAGCCAGACAACCGGAAAATCCCGGGCGGCCAGCAGCTCACCTAAATGGCCCGGCAGCCGCCGGCAGATGAAAGTCACCCCGGCACCCCGCTGGCGCAGCCGTTCCGCCAGCACCAGGCAGCGGCGCAAGTGGCCGCTGCCGATCTCCACCGAGGCGTCGGCCCGCACCACTATCGACGTCAAGGGCCCGTCTCCTTCTGGCGCACCTGGCGGTTGAGTCCGGCCAGCTGCGGCTGCCGCTCCAGCAGAGCCAGCACTTCCGTCATGCCGAACAGCTTATCCGGCCGGTAAAGCTGGCGGTAAACCGCCGCAATCAATTCCCAGTCCGCCGGCGTGTCCAAAGTCCAGCGGTGCGCCGCCAGGTCAACCTCGTGTTCATAGTTTGCCAGGCGAAACAGCTCCGGATGCCGGTAGATATAGGGTGTGACGTGTTCCCGTTCGGCCGGCGACCGGGCCTCCCGCCAGGCCCTTGCCAGGGCGGCGGCGGTAAAAATCTCCACGTCCAGGCCCCGGGGAAATGTTCGCCGCAGGGTATTGCTCAGGTAGGCAGCCGGCGGCGCCTGCGCGGCAAAAGCCGCCAGCATCCGGTCCACCAACCCGGGATCCAGCAACGGGCAGTCGGCGGTGATCCGGACGACAATCTCAGCTCCCTGTTCCCGGGCCGCCTGCCGGTAGCGGTCGAGAACATCCGTCTCGCTGCCGCGGCAGCAGGCAATACCCTCCTGCCGGCAGAGGTCGACAATTATATTGTCGGCGGGCTGGTCGGTGGTCGCCACCACGATGCCATCCAGGCGGCGGCAGGCCCGCAGCCGCTCAACCACATGCAGCAGCACCGGCCGCCCGCAAAGTTTCTTCAAGACCTTGCCCGGCAGCCGGGTGGAACCCATCCGGGCCTGGACAATGGCGACCCGGTTCAAGCCCGCAGCTCCCTCGCGGCCGCCAGCACCAGGGAGATCACCCGTTCCACCTGCCCGTCGCTCATGGCCGGGTAAAGCGGGATGGTGACGGCCCGCTGGTAATAGGCCTCGGCTTCCGGGTAGTCGCCGGGCAGGAAGGCAAAATTCTCCCGGTAGTAAGGCTGCAGGTGCCCGGTCGATGCCCCGGCAGCTGAGCACGTACAGGTGGTAGGATGAACGCCCCGCCGGCCGCTGGGACAGGGGTTCGACGGCCGGCTCGGCGGCAAAGGCCTCGTCGTAGCACCGGGCGATCTCCCGCCGCCGGGCGACAAAATCATCCAGCCTGGTCAGCTGGCTGGCCGCCAGGGCCGCCTGGATGTCGGTCAGCCGGTAGTTGAAACCCAGCTCCTGCAGCTC
>JAFDMG010000003.1 GCA_019306045.1 Deltaproteobacteria bacterium
CGGTGGGGAAGAAAAAAGATAAAAGAAATTGTTGCCGGCGACGAAAAAGCGGTTACGGGTTTGGGACTGCCCGCTTGTTGTTTCCCCGGGTTCCGGTCGGTGGTTGTCGCCGGCCGGAACGGCAACCATAAACTTGAAGAATTGCCGCCGGTAATCATGGCCACGATTAACAGTCAACACGCCTTGGAAGAGCTGTTGTTCAACATCAAGGAACAGGATTCGATCAAGGCCAAGCTGGTTCTGGAGCATCTGGCCGATTTTGCGCCGGCAATCCAGAAGCGGATGCTGTTCGAATTGAGCCGCAGCGACGCCCGGTTCTCGGTGCCGTTGCTGGCCTTTCTCCTCCACCGCCACCCGTCGCTGGCTGCCAGCTACCCGACCGTCAGGGAGGTTCTCAAGAGCCGGGTGGTTGACGATCCCGATCTCCTGCTGGCCCGGCTGCGCCAGCCGCTGCCGGAAGTGACCGTTTTCCTCGAGCTGGCCGCCGAGCTGCGGCTGGCGGCGGCGGTGCCGGCGATTAGCAGGCTGTTGACCACGACCACCGAGGTGCCGGTCCTGACGGCGGCGATCATCGCCCTGGGCGAGATCGGTGTTCCCTCGGCGGTCGGGGCGGTCAGAGAGTTTCTTTACGCCGATACCCGGGAGCTGGTGATGGCGGCGGTGACCGCCCTGGGCCGGTTGGCCTCTCCGGCGGCTCTCCAGGCCCTGGCGGCCAGAATGGGCGGCGATGCCGAGCTGGATGCCCTGGTTCTGGAGATCATGGCCCGGGTTCGGAACCGTTATGCCCTGGAACAGCTGAATAAAACCCTGAGTTCACCCGCCGCTTTCCTGCGCAACCGGGCCAAGAAGCACCTGGCTGCCCTCGGCGTCCGGGCCGTACCGGTATTGCTGGCCAACCTGGCAAGCGAAGATCAGGACCTGGTCATCCATACCTTGAATATTCTCGGTGAAATTGGTGCCGCCGAGGCCGTGGAGCCGATCAGGAAATTGCTGCACCGGCAGCCCGAGGATGCCAACGTGCGTTTTGCCGCCTACGAGGCGCTGGGAATGCTGCCGCTGGCGAAGGGTGCCTATGCCCTGGCCGCGGGCCTCCAGGATCCCGATGCCAATGTCCGGATGGCGGCCGCCCGGGCCGTGGACCGCAGTTTCAACGAGATCCTGGCGGTCGGCCTGCAAAACATGCTGGCCGGCGGCGGGGAGGAAGCCGCCTCCCTGTGCCGGACGGTCATCGACGCCCATGCCGACCGCATTGTCCGGAACCTGGTCAAGGAAGAAGTTTTCCGGCAGGCGGCGGTTGCTTACCTGGCCGCCCGGGCCCCGGCCGCCACCCGTGAGCATTACCTGTCTCTGTTTCGCCGGGAGGGAGTGCCGGAGCTGGCGGCCTTGGTCGAGGAGAAAACGGCCGGCGCGGCCGCCGCGGCCCGCCCCCGGCCCCTGGCCTGTGCCGTTGATGATTCCCGGATGATTCTCAAGATTTACCGCAGCATACTCCATGAACTCGGTTTTGAACCGGTGCTGTTCGAGTTTCCCGCCGCCGCCCTGGAATGGCTGGCCGGGGAAAAGCCGGCCGTGCTGCTGACCGATTTGAACATGCCGGAAATCACCGGGATTGAGCTGATCTCCCGGGTGCGGGAGAAATATGCCCGGCCGGAGCTGCCGATCATCATGGTGACCACCCAGAACGAAATGGCCGTTTACCGCCGGGAGCCTGGGAGAGGTCTTGGAACGGCATCTGGACCGGGAAGTTTTTCCCCGCTCCGGCAACGGGGACAATTACCGGTAAAGAAAAACCGGGGTTTTTGCGATGGTAGCAGAAAAGAGTTCCCGGCGCGTCCGGGAAGGGCGGGAGGCATAGATGAGCAAGATCAAAGTTGACGGCGACCGGGTGACCGTTTGTCCGGGGGAGAATGTTATTTCACCGATGATCAAGGATCTGCAGACCGAGCTGCAGCAGCAGGTGGCCGCCAAACCGGCGGAAGTGGTTTTTGACCTGGCGGGGGTGGAGATGATCGATTCCACCGGCCTGGGTCTGCTGGTGGCCACCTTCAATTCCCAGAAGCAGCATGGGGGGAAAATCAGGGTGGTCAATGCCGCCGGCCATGTGCTCGATGTCCTGCTGACCACCCAGCTGAACCGTCTGTTTGCCATCGAGAAAGCCTAGAGAAGGATCCTGGTGGCCACAACCGGGGGCCGGCCCCCGGCGGGGAGAGAAGCTCATGATGATGGATGACGAAACTTTACAGATGTATGTCGAAGAGGCGGGCGAGCATCTCGAGGATATCGAGAGCGACCTGCTGGCCATCGAACAGGATGGCGAAAACCTGGATGAAGAGCTGGTCAACAAGGTTTTCCGGGCGGCCCATTCCATCAAGGGGGGTGCCGGTTTCCTCGGGTTGACCACCGTCAAGGAGTTGTCCCACAAGATCGAGAACGTTCTCGACATGGTGCGCAACCGGGAGCTGGTGCCGACGCCCGACGTGGTCAATGTCATCCTGCTGGCGTTCGATTTCCTCAGCCAGCTGCTGGCCGACGTCGGCAACAGCAACAACGCGGACATCTCCGAGCATCTGCAGGCCCTGGAAGGCCTGGTGCAGGCCAACATCTCGCCGGCGGAAAAGCAGAGTGCCGAGAAAATGGTGGCTCTCCGGCACCCGGACGGCCGGGTGGCTTTCACGGTTTCCGAGCTGGGGCTGCAGCAGGCCGCCAAGGGAGGCAAGTATCTCTATCTCCTGGAATACGACCTGATCCACGATGTTCAGCAGCAGGACAAGAATCCCCTGGAGATCATCAAAGCTTTGCAGGACAGCGGCGAGGTTGTCGACGTCAAGGTGGATTATGAAGCCGTCGGCACCCTCGAGGACGGCAAATTCGCCAACCGGCTGCCGATGAACGTCCTTTATGCCAGCATCATCGAACCGGATCTGCTGGGCACCCTGCTGGAACTCGACGACCGCCAGATAACTCCCCTGGAGGAGAAAACCGGTCAGCCGGCGGCGGAGTCGGCAGCGCCGGAGAAATCGGAGCCGGAAAAGGCGGCGTCGACCCCGGCCGCCCCGGAGGAAGTAGCAGCCGCAACCGCGGCATCCCCGGCCGCCGGCGGGACGGGGAATGCGGAGCAGTTTGCGGCCCCGGCAGCGTCGGCAGGCGAGCCCCCGGCCGCCCCTGCCGCTCCCCCGGCGGCGACCGCAGGGTCGGCAAAGCCGGCGGCCGCCAGGGCGGAGAAGAAAAACCCGGCGGCGACTGGGGGCAGCAGCCAGTCGGAAACCGTCCGCGTCCATGTCAGCATCCTGGACCAGTTGATGAACTTGGCCGGGGAGCTGGTCCTGGCCCGCAACCAGCTGTTGCAGGCGATCAACAACGGCGACCGCAGCGAGCGCGTTACGGCCGGCCAGCGCATCGACCTGGTGACTTCCGAGCTGCAGGAGGCGATCATGCTGACCAGGATGCAGCCGGTGGGCAATATTTTCAACAAGTTTCCCCGGGTCATCCGGGACATGTCCCGCAACCTCGGCAAGCAGATCGAGCTGGTGCTTGAGGGCAAAGAGGTGGAGCTGGACAAGACCATCATGGAAGGCCTTGGCGACCCCCTGACCCACCTGGTGCGCAACTCTGCCGACCACGGCATCGAAACGCCCGACGAACGGCTGGCCAAGGGGAAGGATCCCGTCGGCCGCATCGTGCTGCGGGCCTACCATGAGTCCGGACAGGTGAACATCGAGATCAGTGACGACGGCCGGGGCCTGAACACCGAGAAGATCTGTGCCAAGGCGATCGAGAAAGGGCTGATCACCGCCGAGCAGGCCGCCGGCATGAGCGAGGTTGAAAAAGCCAACCTGATCATGATGCCCGGCCTGTCCACCGCCGAAAAGGTCACCGAGGTCTCCGGCCGCGGGGTGGGCATGGACGTGGTGAAAAGCAACCTGGACAAGCTGGGCGGCCAGGTGGACATCGAAACCGAGCCCGACCTGGGAACGACGATCAGAATCAAGCTGCCCCTGACCCTGGCCATCATTCCCAGCCTGTTGGTGGTGGTCGGCCGGGACCGTTATGCCATTCCCCAGGTCAACGTCAACGAGATGCTGCGCATCGCCGCCGACAAGGTGCGGGAGCGGATTGAAACGGTCGGCGACGCCGAAGTGCTCATGCTGCGGGGAGAGCTGATACCTATTATTCATCTGGCCCGGGTTCTGGGGCTGGAAAACACCTACCTCGATCCCCAGACCGGCGAGCGCCGGCCCGACCGGCGGGTCCGGCTGGCGGATGCCCGTCTCGACCAGGCGGCCGCCGACGATGAACCGGGAACCCCGGTGCCCGCCGAGGCCCTGCCGGAAAGGCGGCACCACTATACCAGCGACGTCAACCTGGTGATCATCTCCTCCGGCAACTTCAAATACGCCCTGGTGGTCGATGACCTCCATGACACCGAGGAGATCGTCGTCAAGCCGCTGGGCCGACACCTGAAGCACTGCCAGGCCTACGCGGGAGCCACGATCATGGGTGACGGGCAGGTGGCGCTGATCCTCGACGCTCCGGGCCTGGCCAACCTGGCCGAACTGGCTTCCCTGACCGGGACGGAACAGCAGGCCGGCAGTACCGCCGGCCCGGAAGCGGGGAAGACCACCAAGCTGTCCCTGCTGCTTTTCCGCAACGCCCCCGAAGAGCAGTGTGCCGTACCCCTCAACCTGGTGGCCCGGGTGGAGCAGATCAAGGCCAGTGACATTGAGTTCAAGGGCGGCAAGAAGGTGCTCCAGTACCGGGGTGGCAGCCTGATGCTCTACGCCCTCGAGGAGGTGGCCAACGTCGGCATGTTGGAAAACCGCGAGGAACTGATCGTCATCATCTTTCCCATTGCCGGCCGGGAGGTGGGGCTGCTGGCGGCGCCGCCGGTGGATGCCGTCGAGCTGGCGGTGACCGTGGACGATGTCACCCTGCGGCAGAACGGCATCAGCGGCTCGGCGATTATCGAGGGACAGACGACGCTGATCATCGATATCTTCGAGATTATGGAAACCCTGAATCCCGAATGGTTTGCCGAGCGGCGGCCGGCCGGCCAGGAGGCGGGCGACACCAACGGCCCGGCGGCCGGAGCGGACAAAGCGGTGCTGGTGGTGGAGGATTCCGATTTTTTCCGCAACCAGGTGAAAAAGTTTATTGAAAACGACGGCTATCAGGTGGTGGCCGCCGAAGACGGCCAGGTGGCCTGGGACTACCTTCGGGAGCATGCCGGGGAAATTTCCCTGGTGGTTACCGACCTGGAGATGCCCAACCTCGACGGGTTCGAGCTGACCAAACTGATCAAGGAAGACGAGCGTTTTAACACCCTGCCGGTTATCGCCCTGACCTCGCTGGCCAGCGAGGAAAATATCGCCAAGGGCAAAGCGGTGGGCATCGACGATTACCAGATCAAGCTGGACAAGGAAAAACTGCTGCAGAGCATTGCCGGCTACCTGCACTAGGGGCGGGAAAAAACCTGGCTGGCCGGTGACCGGGGCGGCGCGGGAGGGAAAACGGAAATGAAGAAAAAACGTTCACTGGTGATCAAGCTGACCGGGCTGATTATCGGGCTGCTGGTCATGGAGGCGGTGCTGATTTGCGCCATCTACAGTTTCAGCCTCAGTGATTTTGCCCGGGACAACAGCCGGCAGGTGGAAGAAAACCTGTTTGCCCAGGAGAAAGAGACCCTGCGGGGCCAGGTGCAGCTTTGCCTGCAGATAGTCAGGTCGTACTATGACCGTTCCCAGGACGTGGAACGGCTGAAACAGCTCAAATACAAGGAACTGAAAAAAGTGGTGGACGCCGTTTACCACCAGGCGGCCGCCTATTACCAGACCCACCGGGACGAGATGACCCCGGAGGAGCTGGCGGCCGGCATCCGGGAACTGGTGCGCACGGCCCGTTTCGACGGCGGCAACTACTTGTGGATCAATGACCTGCAGCCAAAAATGATCATGCACCCCATTAAACCGCAGCTCGACGGCCGGGATCTCAGCAAACTTGCCGACCCCGCCGGCACTTATCTCTTCAACGAGATGGTCAAGGTCTGCCGGGAGCGGGGGGAGGGCATGGTCAGCTACCTGTGGGCGAAACCGGGGGAAACGGAAGCGAAACCGAAAATTTCCTATGTTCGTCTTTTCCGGCCCCTGAACTGGATTTTCGGCAGCGGCGCCTGGGTTGAAGATATCGCCGCGACGATGAAAGAGAACGCCCTGGCGGAAGTCAGCCGGCTGCGGCTGGGTGAAAACGGCTACTTTTTCGTCAATGACCTCCAGGGCCGCTGCGTCATGCACCCGATCAAACCGGCACTCAACGGCAAGGACCTGTCGCAGGTCAAGGACAAGAAAGGCAACCTGCTTTTCATGGACATGGTGAAGGTGGTCAAGGAGAACAACGGCAGCGGCTTTGTCAAATACTGGTGGTCCAAGCCGGGGACCGAGGGGGTTTTCCCCAAACTGACCTACGTGCAGCTTTTCAAGCCCTGGGGGTGGATCATCGGCACCGGGACCTATGTCGACCAGATCGAAAAAGAGGTGGCCGGGCAGGAAGCCAAGGTGACCGCCGCCCTGGCCCGCTCCCGCAACCGGGCGATTCTTTTCTCCCTGATATTGCTGGTTCTCGTCGTTTTCCTGGCGGTCTGGTTCTTCCGGCATTCCCTGGGCAAGCCGCTGGCCAACGCAATCTCCATGGTCAGGGAAATCGCCGAGGGCGAGGGGGATCTGACCAAGAGGCTGGAGATTGACACCGATGACGAGATCGGCGAGCTGGCCGCCGGCATCAACGCCTTTATCGCCAATCTGCAGAAAATGCTGCGCCGGATGATCCGGGGGATGGAAAACCTGGGCGGTTCCTCGGCTCAGCTGAACGCCATTGCCGAACAGATGTCCCGGGGTGCCGACGGAAGAGATGAACGCCAACATGAATACGGTGGCGGCGGCCATGGAAGAGGCGGCCACCAACGTGGCTACCGTGGCCTCCGGCACCGAGGAAATGAGCGCCACCATCGGGGAGATTGCCAAAAACACCGAAACCGCCAAACTGATCACGGGGCAAGCGGTTGAACAGGGGCAGAAGACCGCGGCCAGCATCGATGAATTGGGACAGGCGGCCCGGGAAATCGGCAAGGTGACCGAGACCATCAACGCCATTTCCTCCCAGACCAACCTGCTGGCGCTCAACGCCACCATCGAGGCGGCCCGGGCCGGGGAAGCGGGCAAGGGTTTTGCCGTGGTGGCCAACGAGATCAAGGAGCTGGCCCAGCAGACGGCGGCGGCCACCGGCGAGATCGCCGCCCGCATCAAGAGCATCCAGGATTCCACCAAAACCACGGTTGGCGAAATCGAGGAAATCGTCAGGGTCAACGGGGAAGTGGATGAACTGGTCTCCGGGGTGGCGGCCGCGGTGGAGGAACAGGCGGCAACCACCAGGGAGATCGCCGAGAACGTGGCCCAGGCCGCCCAGGGCATCAACGAAGTGAACGAGAACGTCGCCCAGACGACGGAGGTGTCCGGCGAAATCGCCCGGGATATTGCCGAGGTTAACGAGACTACCAGCGAGATGAGCAATTACAGCGCCCAGGTGCACCAGAGCGCCGAGGACATGAGTCGGCTGGCGGCGGAGCTGCAGCAGCTGATGAGCGGTTTCAAAGTCTAGGTTTGGCCCGCGAGGAAAACCGGCAAGAGCCAGAAAAGCAGAGGAGAGTTTTGATGTTGACCCGCTTGAGTATCAGTAAGAAGTTGTTGGGCGGCTTCCTGGTGATGGCCATCCTGGTGGTGGTCACCGGGGCGGCCGGCGTCATGATGGTGAAAAAAGTGGCCCGCAGCGGCCGGTTGGTCGTCGAGGAAAAGGTGCCGGCCAAAGACGTCGTCATGAAGGCGGAGATCAGCCTGGGACAGGTGATCCAGAGCATCAACGAGCTGGTCGGGGCCGATGAAGGTCTGCAGAAAATCGAGGGCGACCTGGCGGAATGGTTGGGCGACGTCGACATGTGGCTGAGCATGCTGGCCCTGGGGACGGAAAGTCCCGAGTTCAAGAACAGCCCCGCCGGGAAAATGTATGCCCATGACCAGATGACCATCAAGGTGCCGCCGGGGGGGGAAGAGGTCAAGAAACGGGTGGCAGCCCTGCACCGGGAGCTGAAAAAGGTGAAGGCCCTGGTGGACCAGATCGCCCTGCTTTCCGGGAGCCTGCTTAAATTCCGTTTTGATTTTGACGGGGTGCACTACACCATGCCGGCGTTTGTTTATCATGTGAAGGACGTCAACAGCCGCTGGCTGGCCTCCCTGCAAAAAACAGTCAACAGCTACCAGGAAAATTTCTCTGGGCTGCTGGATCCCCGGGAAAGCGAGTTCGACCGCTGGCTGGCCGGTTTCCAGAATGACGATGAAGAGCTGCAGGAACTGCTGGACGCCTGCAAGCAGGCCAATGACGCCCTTTATGAAATGGGCCGCACCATCATGGCGGCGCCGGTCGACCAGCACAAGATCATGTTTCTCCAGGCCGTTGACGACCGGCTGGCGGCTTTCAACGAGGCGTTCACCGCCTTGCAGGAATACGTGGAAGAGGAGTACGACTCGTTGAAAAGCGAGCAGTTTCTTGACCTGCAGGATCTGCGGGAGGTGAGCAAGGGGATGTATGCGTCTCTGGGGACACTTGAGTCGCTCATCGACAACGATATCCAGGCGGCGCTGGCGGAAAGCCGGCAGACAGCCAACGCCTCCCTGTGGCTGGTGGCCATGATGGCCGCCGGTTCCGTGGTCCTGGCGGTGATCCTCGGCCTGCTGATCACCCGGGGAATTACCAGGCCGCTGGCCAAGGTGGTTGATTTTGCCGACCAGATGGCCGCCGGCGACTTCACCCGGCAGCTGGAGGTCAGGCAGCAGGACGAGGTCGGCATTCTCGCCGAGGCTTTCAACAAAATGGTGGCCAACCTGAAAACCACCATCGTGGGCATCATGAACGGTGTCGAAACCCTGGCGTCTTCCTCCACCCAGCTGAATGCCATTGCCGGCCGGATGGCGGACGGGGCCCAGGAGACCGCCTCCCGCTCCAATGCCGTGGCCTCGGCAGCCGAGGAGATGAATACCAACATGAACACGGTGGCGGCGGCTATGGAAGAGGCGGCCACCAACGTGGCCACCGTGGCTTCCGGGGCCGAGCAGATGAATGCCACCATCGGCGAGATCGCCAAGAACGCCACCAACGCCCGGGAGATCACCGGGCAGGCGGTGGCAAAGGGCAAGAGCGCCGCCACCAGGATTAACGAACTGGTGGAAGCGGCCCGGGAAATCGGCAAGGTGACCGAGACCATCAACGCTATCTCCTCCCAGACCAACCTGCTGGCGCTCAACGCCACCATCGAGGCGGCCCGGGCCGGGGAAGCGGGCAAGGGCTTTGCCGTGGTGGCCAACGAGATCAAGGAGCTGGCCCAGCAGACGGCGGCGGCCACCGGCGAGATCGCCGCCCGCATCAAGGGCATCCAGGATTCCACCGGGGCCACCGTTGGCGAGATTGAGGAGATCGCCCGGATCAATGGCCAGGTGGATGAAATCGTGGCCACCATCGCCGTAGCGGTCGATGAACAGTCGTCGACCACGGCGGAGATCGCCGAGAACGTGGCCCAGGCCGCCCAGGGGATCGGCGAGGTCAACGAGAACGTGGCCCAGACAACGGAAGTGGCCGGCACCATCGCCCATGATATTGCCGAGGTCAACGAGGCTGCCGGCGAAATGAGCAATGCCAGCGCCCAGGTCAGCCAGAGCTCCACCGAGTTGAGCCGGCTGGCGGAAAAGCTGCGGGAGATGACCAGCCGTTTCAAGGTCCAGGCCGGGGCCGCCGGCAAACTGAAGGAAAGCGAGGGATAGAAAATGGCCGTAGCCGATACCCCCCATGCCGGGGAAGCCAGCGAATTTGGCGATGATTCCTTGCAGTTGTGCTGCTTTTTTCTGGGAGACCTGCTCTGCGGCATTGACATCTGCTGGGTTCAGGAGATCAACCGCAACCTGTCCCTGACCCAGGTGCCGCTGGCGCCGGAGTATGTCATGGGCATCATGAACCTGCGGGGACGGATCGTCACGGTGATCAACCTGGGGCGCAAGCTGGGGCTGACGCCCGGCACGCTGGGCGGCCGGAGCCGGGTGATCATTGTCAACCACCGGGAAGAGTATATCGGCCTGCTGGTGGACCGGATCGATGACGTGCTGACGATTGACAGCCGGGATATTGCCCCGCCGCCGGCGAACATGGAAGACCGGAAGGGGAAATATTTTACCGGGGCCTGTAAAAAAGGGCATGAACTGATTTCCATTCTGGATGTGGAAGCCGTTCTGGTTGAGGAATAGTAGGAGAGCTTGACGATGAAAATCAAAAACAAACTGCTGTTTGCCAATCTGATAATCTTTTCCGTTGCCCTGGTCATGTTTCTGGCTACCGTCTATGTCAGCGGCAAGCAGAAGGATGACGGGGTGGTTATCAATCTGGCCGGCCGACAGCGGATGCTGACCCAGAAGATGACCAAGGAAGTCATGATTGCCATGCGGGAGCGGGACGGTGGCGGGAAGGCCGGCAAGGATCAGCTGCAGAAAACCATGCGGGTTTTCGACCTGACCCTGAACTGCCTGCTCAAGGGCGGACCGGCGCCGTTGACCCTCGACCCGGACGGCAGCCGGCGCACCATCCCGCCCGCTGACGGCCAGGTGGCCGGCCAGCTGCAGCAGGTGAAAAGCCAGTGGGCCGCCTTCCGGGAAAATATCAACAAACTGCTCGTCGATGGTGACGACGCGGCCCTGGCCTACATCCTCGACCACAACGTGCCGCTGCTCAAAGCGATGAACAAGGCGGTCGGCATGATGCAGCAGGAAGCGGAGGGCAAGGTCAGACTGTTGTTCATCACCCAGGTTGTCTGTCTGGTGGTCGGCCTGCTGGTGGTGCTGCTGGTGGCCCTGTTGACGAAGACCTACATCATCCGGCCCATCGACCAGGTGGTCGCCTTTGCCGAGGCCATGGCCTCCGGGGACCTGAGCCGCTCAATCGAGGTCAGACAGCACGATGAAATCGGGGCCCTGGCCCAGGCCTGCAACAAAATGGTGGCCAACCTGAGAAACATGTTCAGCGATATTGCCGCCAGCGTCAACACGACAGCTTCCTCCTCCAGTGTTCTCAACGACATTGCCGCCCGCCTGGCGGCCGGGTCGGAGGAAACCGCCTCCCGTTCCAACACCGTGGCCGCGGCGGCGGAGGAGATGAACGCCAACATGAATTCCGTGGCCGCGGCCATGGAAGAGGCCTCCACCAACGTGGCCACGGTTACCGCCGGGGCGTCGGAGATGGGGGATACCATTGCCGAAATTGCCAAGAACACCGACAAGGCCCGGGAAATCACCAACCGGGCCGTGACCCAGGGCCGCAGCGCCGCCGCCAGGATCAACGAACTGGGGCACGCCGCCCAGGAGATCGGCAAGGTTACCGAAACCATTGAAGAGATTTCCGAGCAGACCAACCTGCTGGCGCTCAACGCCACCATCGAGGCGGCCCGGGCCGGGGAAGCGGGCAAGGGTTTTGCCGTGGTGGCCAACGAGATCAAGGAGCTGGCCCAGCAGACGGCGTCAGCCACCGGCGAGATTGCCGCCCGCATCGGGGAGATCCAGGATTCAACCAGCAATGCCGTGGGCGAGATCGAGGAAACCACCCGGGTCATCGACGACGTGGACGAAATTGTCGCCTCCATTGCCGAAGCGGTGGAGCAGCAGGCGGCGACCACCAGGGAAATCGTGGAAAATATCAGCCAGGCTTCCCAGGGAATTGCCGAGGTCAACGAAAACATCGCCCAGACTTCCGGGGTTGCCGGCGATATCGCTTCCGACATCGCCAAGGTCAGCGAGACCGCCAGTGAGAGCAGCAATGCCAGCGCCATGGTGCAGCAGAATTCCCAGGAATTGAGCCAGCTGGCCAGCAAACTGCAGGAGCAGATAGGGCAGTTTACCCTGTGATTTTCGCTGCCCGGGGGCCGAGGCGACCGTGATCGCCCGGTGGCCCGGCGGTGTGGATGGAGGTTTTATGAATATCAGGGTCCTGGTGGTTGACGATACGATCATGTATCGGAAAATAGTCAGCGACATTCTCAAGGGCCTGCCCGGGGTGGAGGTGGTTGGCACCGCCAACAACGGCAAGATCGCCCTTTCCCGCATCAAGTCGCTGAAGCCGGATCTTATCACCCTGGACGTGGAAATGCCGGTGATGAACGGCCTGGAAACCCTGGTGGCCATTCAGCAGCAGGGGTTCGAGGTTGAATGCCTGATGCTCAGTTCGGTAACCGAGCGCGGCAGCGAAGTGACCATGAAGGCCCTTGAGCTGGGGGCTTTTGATTTTATTCTCAAGCCGGACAAGGACAGTCCCGAGGAAAACTATCGCTACATCGAGGAGGAGCTGAGCCGGCGCCTGAAAGTTTTCGTCCAGCAGCGGCAGCTTCGCCGGCTGCTGCGCCACCGGAAGACCCGGAAGCCGGCGGCCGTCACCACCCGGCAGCGGCCCGAAGAGGCCCGCCAGGTGCTGCAGCGCAGCAAGGCGGCCGGGGCGCGGAAGGAAAAATCCGCCGTGGTGGCCATCGGCATCTCCACCGGGGGGCCGAATGCCCTCACGGCCATGCTGCCGCGGCTGCCGGCCGACCTCGGGGTGCCGGTGCTCATCGTCCAGCACATGCCGCCGGTGTTTACCCGCTCCCTGGCGGCCAGCCTGGACAAAAAATGTTCCCTGGCGGTCAAAGAGGCGGTGAACGGCGAGGTGGTGCAGCACAATACCGTCTACATCGCCCCGGGCGGCAGCCAGATGAAGATCGCCAGCGGCGCGGATCTGCACCACAAGATCATTCGCATTACCGATGACCCGCCGGAAAACAACTGCAAGCCGTCGGTGGATTATCTTTTCCGCTCCGTGGCCCGGGAGTACGGTTCCAAGGCCACCGGGGTGATCATGACCGGCATGGGGGCCGACGGCAAGCTGGGGCTGCAGGTGATGAAGAGCGCCGGGGCGGTCAGCGTGGCCCAGGATGCCGATACCTGCGTGGTCTACGGCATGCCCAAGGCGGTGGCCGAGGCCGGCCTGGTGGACGTGGTGGCGTCTCTGGACAGGATCGCCGCGGAAATTGTCAAGACGGTGCAATAATGGCGGCGATTACTCCGGCCGAGTTCAAGCTGCTGGCGGATTACATCTACCAGATTTCCGGCATCTACCTGGAGGCGGAAAAAAAATACCTGCTGGAGACCCGCCTGGGTCCCCTGCTGGCCGCCTACCAGTGTGCCTCTTACCGGGAGCTGTACGACCTGGCGCAGCGGGACGGCGGCGACCGAAGCCTGAAAAAAGAGATTATCAATGCCATTTCCACCAACGAAACCCTTTTTTTTCGCGACCAGAAGCCTTTTGAACTCCTGAAACACAAGATAATTCCCGACTTGATCGACCGCCGCCGGCCAGGGAGTGGGGGGCGGACGAAAATCCGCATCTGGAGTGCCGCCTGCTCCACCGGGCAGGAGGTCTACAGCATCATTATTTCCCTCTTCGAGGTTCTGGGCAGCCTGAACGAATATGATTTTTACATTTTGGGGACCGACATTGCCGACGAGGCGATCGGCAAGGCCAGCTACGGCAGTTACAGCAAGTTCGAAATCGAGCGCGGCCTGCCCAAAAAGGTCCTGCAGCGCTATTTCCAGCCGGTTGCCAATGGCTGGCGCATCAAGGATGAAATCCGTTCCCTGGCGGTGTTCAAAAAATTCAATCTCATGGAGCCTTACACCCACCTGGGGACGTTCGACATCATCTTCTGCCGCAACGTGGCCATTTATTTTGCCGATCAGGACAAGCGGCGGCTGTTCCAGAAGCTGGCCCGGACCCTGGCTCCGGACGGCTATCTGATCATCGGCGGTTCGGAATCCCTTACCGGTATTGCGCCCCAGTTTGTCGCCCGGCATTACCTGCAGGGTATTTTTTACCAGCTCCAGGGAGCGGCTGACCCTCCCGCGGCCGGGGACCGGAAACGGCCGGCAGCCGCCGGGGCGGCCGCCGGGCCCTCCCGCCGCCGGCCGCCGGCAAAACCTTCCTCAACCGCCGGCAAGGCCGGAAAGCGGCGGCCGACGGCAGCCGACCGGCCCCCGCCGCCGTCTCCGCCGGCCGCCCGGCCGGAAAACGATTCCCCGCCGGCCGGTTCGGAGGCCGGGCGGTGTGAACCGTCTTCACCGCCGGCGACCGCCGGCGGTGAAGAAGCCGGTGGCTTTCTGGCCCGGCTGGATCGGACGCCGCCGGGGAGCACCCCGCTGCTGGCGGAGCTGCAGGGCGGCCGCCAGCCGGCAACGCCCCTGGTGCTGGGGGCGCAGGGCGGCCGCCAGCCTGGCCCCTCCCTGCTGGCGGAACTGGCCCGGCGGGCCGATGAAACGGCCGCTGCCGGTGACGAGCCGGAGCCGGACTCCTGACGGCGGCTGCCGGCGAACTTGACAAAGATGGTAAATCAGCTAGTATTGGTAAAAATACCGTCTCACCGGCTATAGCTGTCCTGCCGTGATCCCGAAGCCGCCGCCGGCGCGCTTTTCCCTGGCCCTCAACCCGAACCCGGGGCATTAGGTGAAAAACAAGTTCCGCTTTCTGCTGATCATCCTGCTTCTGGGCCTGCCCTGGCCGTCCTGGGCCCGGACGGTCCGGGTCGGCGTCTATGAGAACAAGCCCCTGGTTTTCCGCGACCGGCAGGATGGCCGTTACCAGGGGATGTGCATCGATGTCCTGGAAGAGGTCGCCCGCCGGGAGGGGTGGCAGCTGCGCTACGAGGCCGGCACCTGGAGCCGGTGCCTGGAACGCCTGGAGAATGGCGCCATCGACCTGCTGGTGGCCATCGCCTGGTCGGCGGCCCGGGAGAAAAAATTCGCCTTTTCCCGGGAGCCCTTGTTCATCAACTGGGGTACCATCTATGTCCCCCGCAACTCCCCGATAAAATCCATCGTCGACCTCAAGGGCCGCAGCGTCGCCGTGCTGCAGAACGATATTCACCGGGCGGTGCTGGCCGACCTCCTGCTTCGCTTTCGCCTCACCTGCCGCCTGGTCGACGTGGACGGTTACGACCAGGTTTTCCGGCTGCTGGAAAACGGCACCGTCGATGCCGGTCTGGTCAACCGCCTCTACGGCAGCGTCAACGACCGGAAGTACGCTGTCGAGCGCACGGCGATGATTCTCAATCCCGTCAATGTCTGCTATGCCGCGCCCCGGGGACAGACGGCGCTGCTGGCGGCCATCGACCGCCACCTGACGGCCATGAAAGCCGACGAGGGCTCCCTCTACTACCGTTCCCAGAGCCACTGGCTGGCCGGCATCCCGCGGACGGAGCCAATGCCTGCCTGGGCCGTCTGGCTGTTGGGCGTCGTGGCGGCCATGACGGTCATCCTGCTGGTTTTCAACCTGCTGTTGAAGCGGCAGGTGAAGGAAAGAACGGCCGCCCTGCAGGAAACCTGCAAGAAGCTGGCCGCCAGTGAGAACCGCCTGGAACTGGTGCTCAAGGGTGCCGATCTGGGAATCTGGGACTGGGATCTGCAAAGCGGCAGCATCGTCTCCAATGAACGCTGGGCGACCATTCTGGGCTATGACGCCCGCGACGTCAATCACAGCCTGGCCGAGTGGGAGAGCCTGGTGCATGCCGACGACCTGCCGGCGGTGCGCCGGGCGATCCAGGACCACCTGGAAGGCCGGCGGGAGCATTACGAGGCCGAGTACCGCATGCGCTCCAAAGACGGCAGCTGGATCTGGCTGCTGGACCGCGGCCGGGTGGTGGAACGGGATGCCGAGGGCCGGCCGGCCCGCATGGCCGGCACCCATCTGGACATTACCCTGCGCAAGCGGGCCGCCGAGGAGCGGGAGCGTTTTGCCGCCCAGATGCAGCATACCCAGAAGCTGGAAAGCCTGGGCATCCTGGCCGGCGGCATCGCCCATGATTTCAACAACATCCTTACCGTTATCCTCGGCAATGTTGACCTGGCCCGCCGGGAGCTGGCGCCGGCATCCACGGCCCTGCCCCGGCTGACGGCCATCAGGCAGGCCACCCGGCGGGCGGCGGACCTGGCCCGGCAGATGCTGGCCTATTCCGGCAAAGGCCGCTTTGAGGTCCTCGATGTCGACCTCAACGAGTTGATCCGGGAAATGGGGCATCTGCTGCAGGTTTCCATCTCGAAAAAAATCGAGTTGCGCTACCGGCTGGCGGCGCAGCTGCCGGCCGTAGTGGCCGACCCTTCCCAGATCCGCCAGGTGGTGATGAACCTGATCACCAACGCTTCCGAAGCCATCGGCGACCGGAACGGGATCATTACCCTGACCACCGGGGTGCGCTATTGTGACCGGGATTACCTGCGGGGTACTTTCCTGGATGAACAGCAGCCGGCGGGCGAGTATGTTTTCCTGGAAGCCGAGGACAACGGCTGCGGTATGGACCGGGAAACCAGGGAGAGGATTTTCGATCCCTTTTTCACCACCAAGATGACCGGCCGGGGTCTGGGAATGGCGGCGGTGCTGGGCATTGTCCGGGGGCACCGGGGCGCCATCAGGGTCTACAGCGAGGTTGGCCGGGGCACCAGCATCAAGATCTTCCTGCCGGCGGCGCCCCGCCAGCCCGACGTCCCGGCCACCCCGTCGTCGGCGGCCGGCCGCTGGCGCGGCCAAGGTACGGTGCTGCTGGTGGACGACGAGGAGAGCATTCGCTTTCTGGGACAGGAGATGTTGCAGCTGCTGGGTTTCGAGGTCCTGTCGGCCGCGGACGGCCGTCAGGCGGTGGAGCTCTATCGCCGGGCCGGCCGGGACATCGTCTGCGTCATCCTTGACCTGACCATGCCCAACATGGGCGGCGAAGAGGCCTTTCACTTCCTGCGGGAGATGGACGAGCAGGTAAAGGTGGTGATCGCCAGCGGCTACAGCGAGAGCGGCATCCGGGACCAGTTCATCGGCAGGGGACTGGCCGGGGTCATCCAGAAGCCCTACCTGCTGGATGACCTGAGGACGGTCCTCCAGCAGATTCTCGGTTGAGCCTCTTCATTTTTTCCGCAAAGCCCGCGGTTTGCCCGCGGGCCCCGGAAAAAGCCGCTTACTTTTTTTCCTGCTGGTAGAGGTGGACGTCCTGCTGCGGGTAGGGGATGCTGATTCCTTCCTGGTCGAAGCGCAGTTTGATGGCTTCCGTGGTGTCGAAAAACACATCCCAGTAATCTTCACTCCTGGCCCAGACCCGGACAGTGTAGTTGACGCTGCTGTCCCCCAGTTCCGCCACCGCAATGGTCGGCGCGGGATCTTGAAGAATCCGGCTGTCCGCGCTGATCAGGTCGGTAAGCACCTGGCGGACCTTTTTGAGGTCATCCTCGTAGCTGACGCCGACGCTGATGTCGACCCGCCGCTGCGGCATGGCGGAGTAGTTGGTGATCGTGCCGCCCATGATCGCCGAGTTGGGGATGATGATCACCTTGTTGTCAGGCGTTTTCAGGATGGTGGTGAAGATGCTGATCTCTTCCACCGCCCCGGTGACCCCGCCGGCCTCGACAAAATCACCGGCTTTGAAAGGCCGGAAAATGATCAGCAGGAAGCCGGCGGCGAAATTGGACAGGGAACCCTGGAGGGCCAGGCCGATGGCCAGGCCGGCGGCGCCGAGAACGGCCACGAAAGAGGTGGTCTGGACCCCGAGCTTGGAGATGGCCGCGATGATGACGAAAACCACGATCGCGGCGTAAACCAGGTTGCAGGTGAAGGAAACGATGGTCGGCTCCACCTTTTTCTTGGTCATGATCTTTTCCGTCAGGTGCCGGACCGCCTTGGCCGCCCAGCGGCCGATGATGAAAATTGCCAGGGCGGCAATCAGGTTCAAACCGTAGACGGTCAGCAGCTCCTGGAGCCTGGGCATGATGTTTTCCATCGTTTCTTGACCTCCGTTCTTGGGGTTGCGGGGCGCCAGGCAACGGCCGGCGGCCCGGGAATGAGCGCTTCTCCGTTCAGAATTTCACTTTGGGCACCGCTTTTTCCCCGGTGGGCACCTCGTAATACTTGGCTTCATGCACCCCGGCCAGGCGGCTGAAGAAGCGGCCGAAGAACGTCCTGGTATAGGTGTTCAGCTGCCGGACGGCGTCGTTGTAGCGTTTCCGCTCCACCGCGATCCGGTTTTCCGTGCCCTCCAGGCTGTCCTGCAGCTTGAGAAAGGATTCGTTGGCCTTCAGCTGCGGGTACTGTTCCTGCAGCATCAGCAGCCGGGAAAGCACTCCCTCCAACTGGTTGGCGGCCGCCACCTTGTTCTCCACCCCCTGGGCCTGGAAATATTTTGTCCGCGCGGCGGCAATGTTTTCGAAAAGTTCCTTTTCGTGGCTGGCGTAGCCCTTGACGGTGGCAACCAGGTTGGGGATCAGGTCGTAGCGCCGTTTCAGCTGGTTTTCCACCTGGGCCCAGCGGTTCTTGACGTTTTCATCCAGGGTGATGGCCCGGTTGTACTCCTTGATCACCCAGCCGAAGGCCATGAAGCCGATCAGGATGAGGATGCCCAGCATGACGAGAATGGATTTCAGCTGCTTGCTCATTGCTTTCTCCTGTAAGTGTTGATGTTTGAGGCGTTTTACCAGCCGCCGGAAGCGCCGCCGCCGCCAAAGCCGCCGCCCCCGCCGCCGCCGAATCCCCCGCCGCCCCCCCAGCCGCCGCGGCCGCCGCCACCGCCGGAAAAGAGAAGCATCAGCAGGAACAGCCGGGGGTTGCGAATGAAGGCGATCAGCAGCACCAGCAGAAAAATGATCGAGATGATCTTGCCGGCCAGGGATGGCTGCCTCCGGCCGCCGCGCCCCGTGGGCGGGATTCCGGCCCGGGGCAGGCCGCTGATGGTCACGCCGCTGGCGGCGGCGATCTTGCCGGCCATGGCGGTGACGGCGCGGTAAATGCCCTCGCCGTAGCGACCCTGGCGGAAATAAGGCACCAGGTAGCTCCGTCCCAGGGAGCCGACGTAGCTGTCGGGCAGGATGCTTTCCAGGCCGTAGCCGATCTCGAACCGGTAGCGGCGGTCGCCGGTGGATACCACCAGCAGGGCGCCGTTGTCCTTGCCCTGCTGGCCCAGCCGCCAGAGATCGTTGGCCACCCGGAGGGAGAATTCCTCCAGCGGCTCCCCTTCCAGGCTCCTGATGGTCAGCACCACCAGCTGGGCGGTGGTTTTTTCCTCCAGTTCCCGCAGGTAGAGGTTCAGCTTCTGCTCCGTGGCCGGGTCGATGATGGCTGCCAGGTCGACCACGTAGGCCGGCGGCTTGGCCGGCAGTTTGACCTTGGCCCGGGCCGCGGCCGCCGGCCAGCCGCCGCAAATGACCAGCAGCAATAGCAGCAGGCCGAGGCGCTTGATCTTGCTAGCAGGCATCTACCAGCTTCCCGAGTCTTTCCAGCGTCCGGTAAAAATTGGCGAAAATCAGGTTCAGCTCTCCCATCTCCGGCGTCGTCTGCCGCTGCCGGCAGGTGAAAATGTCAACCAGGGCGGTGTCGTCGATGCCGGTCAGGTCGGCAAGGGTTGTCAGCAGTTCGGTGATGGGCACCGGCGGCTGCCGGTGGAGGATGCGGACGAGGCCGCGGCAGACCGGCATCAGGGAGGCGAAAGCCCGGTTGATGGCGACCGCCAGCGGCAGCCGCTGGCCGGTGGCGGCCAGGTAGTCCTGGCGCAGGGTGATGACCCGGGCCTTGATTTCCCGCTCGCACTGCAGGCGCAGGTCGGCGTCATCGATTTCCAGGTCGGTAAACAGGTCGCTGCCCGCGAGCACCTGGTGCCGCAGCTGCAGGTCAAGAAACTCAATGGGAAAAACATCCAGGGAGTTTTCGCAGTAGTCGGGGGTGATGATCAGCGGGGCGGCGATTTTCTGCCGGGCGAACTTCTTGCCCAGGGGAGCCAGCCGCTGGAGGAATTTGAGGTCAATCTCCCGAAGGACGATGACCGTGTTGATGTCGGAAATCCCCGGCAGGTAGTCCGGGGTGACGGCGCTGCCGCTCAGGTAGAGGGAGTGAAGCCGTTCGCCGGCGGTTTCCTGCACTGCCTGGCAGAAGGGCAGCAGGCGGTCGGCGATCTCGGGCCTGATGGACGGGATGGTCATGGCTGGGCTCCGCGGGGCTGACGCCCGGTTGCTGCGGTTACTTTTTCACCGTGGCGTTCTCGATGACCACCGGTTCTAGGGGTACGTCGCGATAGTGACCCCGGCTGCCGGTGGGCACGCCGGCGATGGCGTCAACCACTTCCTGCCCCTTGACCACCCGGCCGAAAACGGCATAGCCAAAACTGCCGGGGCGATGGTCGAGGGCGGGATTGTCCCGCAGGTTGATGAAAAACTGGGAAGTGGCGCTGTCCACCACGCTGGTCCTGGCCATGGAAAGGGTGTAGCGTCGGTTCCGCAGGCCGTTGTCGGCCTCGTTCTTGATCGGCGGCCGGGTGTTCTTGCGTTCCATCGCGGTGGTGAAGCCGCCGCCCTGGATGACGAAGCCGGGAATGACCCGGTGAAAAATGGTGCCGTTGTAGAAGCCGCTGTTGACGTAGGCGAGGAAGTTGCGCACCGTTACCGGGGCCCGGTCGGCGAAAAGTTCAATGGTCATCTCCCCCTTGCTGGTCTTGAAAACCACCTGCGGGTTTTTTTTGCCGGCGGCGGGGGTCTGGTTGGCTGCCGGCGCCGGGCCGGCGGCCAGCAGCAAACTCAAGATTGTCAGGCAAAGCAGAATCCGTTTCATTTTTCCTCCTGGTGAAACTTTCGCCGGCCGGCGGCTGCCGGCCGGGTAAAAAGACGACAATTCGTGTTGCTATTGTACAGGATAAAAAAAAACAATCAACAGTTTTTCGCCGCCGGTGCGGGGCCGGGCGGCCTGGCGGGAACTAGCGGCGGCTGGTTGTTTTCCCCGCGACCAGGATGTTTTTCTGCCGGGCCCGCTCCCGGCTGTTCCGGGCCACGGGGATTTCCTCGCCGCTGAAGGGATCTTTCCCCGTCCAGTACATGAGGGTGGCGTAGGTGGCAGGCGTCGGGGTGAAAATCTGCACCTGGCGGGGGGACAGCCGCAGCTGTTGCTGGGCGAAACGCCGCAGGCGCCGCATGTCGGCCGCGCGGCACCCGGGATGGGCGGCGAGGAAGTAATAGGTCAGGAACTGCTTTTTGCCGGCCTCCCGGGTGAGCTGGAAAAACTTGTCCCGGAAGGCCAGCAGGGAGGTGATTGCCGGCTTGCCCATGGCCGCCAGCACGTGTGGTTCGCTGTGTTCCGGTGCCAGCTTCAGCTGGCCGGAAATGTGATGGGTGACCAGCTCCCGCAGGTAGGCCTCGCCCCACCGCCGGTCGGCCAGCACCAGGTCGTGGCGGATGCCGGAAGCGACAAAAACTTTCCGGACCCCCGGCACCCGCCGCAGCCGCCGCAGCAATTCAATCTGGGGCCGGTGATCCACCGGCAGGCGGTTGCAGACGGCGGGGAAAAGACATCTTTTTTCCCGGCAGACGCCCCGGCTGGTTTTCTGCCCGCACTCGAAACCGTACATGTTGGCCGTCGGGCCGCCGACGTCGGTGATGATTCCTTTGAAGGCCGGGTGCCGGACCAGCTCCTCGGCCTCGGCCACCAGGGAGGCCTGGCTGCGCCAGCGGACCGTCTGCCCCTGGTGGACGGCAATGGCGCAGAAACTGCAGGCGCCGTAGCAGCCCCGGTGGCTGGCCAGGGAAAAGCGGATGGTGTCCAGGGCCCGCACTGGGCCGCCGCGGCGGTAGAAGGGATGGACTTCCCGGGCGAAAGCCAGGCCGTGAACCCGGTCCAGTTCTTCCTGGCTGAGATAGGGCGCCGGGGGGTTGTGCACCAGGAAACGGTCGCCGTGCCGCTGGCAGAGACCCCGGGCGCTGACCGGGTCCTGATGGCGGTAAAAAAGGTGGAACATGGCGGTGAACGCTTCCGGATCGGCGGCAGCCTCTTCGTAAGCCGGCAGTTCCAGGTAGGCTGCCGGCGGCCGGGCGGCCCGGTAGCAAAGTCCCGGCAGGTCGAGGGGCGACCGGGACGCCTGCAGGCGCCGGGCCAGGGCGACGACGCTGTTGTCCGCCATGCCGTAAAGCAGGTAGTCCGCCTTGGCGTCAAAGAGAATGCTCCGCCGGATGCGGTTGCTCCAGTAGTCGTAATGGGCCAGGCGCCGCAGGCTGGCTTCGATGCCGCCAAGGACGATGGGAACCGTTTTTTTGTAATGCCGGCGGATGAGATTGCTGTAAACGATGACCGCCCGGTCCGGCCGCCGGTCGTTGCGGCCGCCGGGCGTGAGGTCGTCGGTTCGCCGGCGCCGGCCGCCGGCGGTATAGTTGGCCACCAGCGAGTCGAGGCTGCCGCCGGTAACCCCCCAGAAGAGCCGCGGCTCCCCCAGCCGGCCGATGTCGGCGCCGCTGTCCACCGCCGGCTGGGCGATGATGCCGACCCGGAAGCCGGCGGCGGTCAGCACCTTGCCGATCAGGGCGGCGCCGATAAAGGGACTGTCAATGTAGGTGTCGCCGGTTACCAGGACGATGTCCGGCCGGTCCCAGCCCCGGTCCCGCAGTTCGGCGGCGGTGGTGGGAAGAAACATGGCGGCCGCCGGTTTCAGCAGTGGAAGTCGACCGCCACCACCTGGGCGGCGGCCTGCCGGACCAGGGCGGCCACCTGCTGGTGCTGCGGATGGACCTGGTAGCGCTCCAGGGCGGCGAGATCGGCGAAAACGGCCACCAGGGCGAAATCGAAGGAGCGGTCCGCCCGCACCACGTCCCGGCCGAACTCGAAGCTGATGATTTCGTCGATGGCTGCCGGCAGGCCGGCGAGACCGGTTTCGATGGCGGCCAGCTGGGCCTCGCTGGTGTCCGGTTTGAACTTGATCATGATGATGTGCTTGATCATTGCTGTCTCCCGTTTTTTCTGCCGCCGCCGGCTGCGGTGATGACGCCCGGCGGCGGCAGTATTGGGTTATGCCATTTCCCCGTCTCCGTGGTTGCCGTCCTCGGCGGCGGTCGTCAGGTATTCGAAACGCTCGTAGTAGCCCAGCAGCCGGCCGTCGGCGTCCCGGACGGCCCGCATGTAAAGCCGCTTCCGGGGCAGGGCGTGGATCAGGCGTTCTTCCTCCCCGGCCTCCAGGGCCCGCAGGGTTTCCCTGATCACCTGCCGGGATTTTTCGTTGTGGCAGTCCAGCAGCGAGCGGTTCAGCAGGCGGACGCCGGCCCGGTACTGCCGGACGGCCCGCCGGTTCAGGTAGCGGATGACATGGTTGGTGTCGACGAACACCACCGGATCCTTGAGGCTGTCAAACAGGGCTTGCAGCAGCGCCGGCGGCGGTGCCGGCCGGCAGTCTTCTTTTTTGCTGTCCATTTGCTGGTCCGTTGATCCTTGGTTGGCGTCAAGTTGGTTGTCTGTTTGCCGCCGCTTCAGGGCAGGTCCGGGAAATCGGGCCGCAGGCCGACTTCGACCGTGCCCCAGAGACCCACCAGGATGGCCTCGGCGGCGTCGTGGCGCAGGGAGGTGGGCCGCGGGGCTTCCGACCAGGCGATTACCCGGCGGGCCAGCCGGTCGGCGCTGCCCTTGGCTGCCCGGCCGTCGCGCCGCTGCCGGGACGGAAGCAGCCGGGGCCGCCATTCCTCGGCCTGGAGCAGCCGGCTTTCAAGGTGCCGGTGTTCGGCCTCCCGCAGCCAGATTTCGGCCAGCCGGCCGCCGCCCTCGATAATCACCCACCGCAGTGCCGGCAGCTGGCGCAGGAGCTGCCGGGCACCCCGCCGCAGGCGGTCGGGGGTGCCGAAATTGTGGGAGCGGTACCAGCGGAGCCGCCCCTGCCGGTCGTAGGCCGCCAGGCCGGTTTTCAACCCGGCGTCGACGGCCAGCAGGACCACCGCCTCGCCGCCGGCCGCCGCTTCAGACATAGTGCAGCGCCAGCCAGACGGTGGCGGCTTCCGGGTCGGTCCAGGTCACCCGGTGGCGCCGCCGGGCGGGAATCAGCAGGGCGTCCCCGGGAGCGAGAACGACCTCCTCTTCCTCGTCGGCAAACTGCAGCCGGGCGCCGCCGCTGAGCAGGACGACCCACTCGTTTTCCTCCTGGTCGTACCAGAAACCGTCGGCGCTGCGGTGCCCGCGGGAAACGATTCTTTCGAGGCGGAAGGCGGGCCGGGACAGGAGGATGTCAACCTGTTCCGCCGGCAGCCTGGCCGGCAGGGAAGCCAGCAGGGAAAAAATTTCCGGGTTGGCGGCCATAGTTACCTCCAGAGCGGGGTTGATCCCGGCCGGCGAAAGGCTTTTCAGTAGCCGGCGGGATTCTGCTGCTGCCAGCGCCAGGCATCGGCGGTCATCTCCTCGAGGCCGCGGCGCGCCTGCCAGCCCAGTTCCCGCCGGGCGCGGCCGGGGTCGGCGTAGCAGGTGGCGATGTCCCCCGGCCGCCGGCCGACGATCCGGTAGGGGACCCGCCGCCCGGAGGCCTTTTCAAAGGCGGCAATCACCTCCAGGACGCTGTAGCCCCGGCCGGTGCCCAGGTTGTAGGTCACTACCCCGGGATTGGCCGCCAGCCGCTCCAGGGCTTTCAGGTGTCCATGGGCCAGGTCGACCACGTGGATGTAGTCCCGGACCCCGGTGCCGTCGGGGGTGGGATAGTCGTTGCCGAACACCGCCAGCTCGTCCAGCCGGCCGACGGCTACCTGGGAGATGTAGGGAAGCAGGTTGTTGGGGATGCCGTGGGGATCCTCGCCGATGCGGCCGCTGGGGTGGGCCCCCACCGGGTTGAAGTAGCGCAACAGGGCGATGTTCCACTCAGCGTCGGCCCGCTGCAGGTCCCGGAGGATCTCTTCGATCATCAGCTTGGTGCGCCCGTAGGGGTTGGTGGGCCCGAGGGGGAAGTCTTCCCGGATGGGCACCGTCTCCGGGTCGCCGTAGACGGTGGCCGAGGAGCTGAAAACCAGGTTCTTGACCCCGTGTTCCCGCATGACCTCACAGAGGATGATGGTGCCGGTGATGTTGTTGTGGTAATACCGCAGGGGCACGGCCACCGATTCTCCCACTGCTTTCAGGCCGGCGAAATGGATGACGGCGGCAAAGCGGCGTTGGCGGAAAACCGCCGCCAATGCCTGGCGGTCCAGGAGGTCTACCTGGTGGAAGGCCAGCCGCCGGCCGCAAAGTTCCTCCACCCGTTCCAGGGCCGCCACCTTGCTGTTGCAAAGATTGTCGACCACCGTTACCTGGTATCCGGCCTGGAGCAGCTCCAGGCAGGTATGGCTGCCGATGTAGCCGGCACCGCCGGTAACCAGAATATCCATGGGACTCCTTCCTCAGAAAAAGCGGGCGGCGATCCAACTGCCGGAAATAAAGGTGCCGAGGGAACTGCCCAGGTTGGAAAGGACAACCACCAGCAGAATCCGGCAGGCCGGGTTGCGCCAGAAACCTTTGACCGTGGAGATGGCCAGCGGCAGGTCTTCCAGGTCGGCCACCGTCGGTTTCTTGACGTAGGCCTGGACGAGGCCGGAAACCCAGCCGGCGGCGATCATCGGGTTGAGACTGGTCAGGGGCGCGGCGACCACGGCGGCCAGCACGGTCAGCGGGTGTCCCATGGCCAGAGCGGCGCCGAGGCCGGAAAGCACGCCGTTGACCGCCACCCAGATGTAGATGGACTGCAGGGAGAACTGGCTGCCGCCCTTGAAAAAGCCGCCGATGATCATGGCGACGATCAGCGCCGGAATGGCCCACTTGACCACCATCGGCCACCTGGCCGGCGGCGGCAGCTCCAGGAGGGGCTCCAGGGGCTGGTCGGTGTGAATGTGCTGCCGGATGCCGGGCAGGTGGCCGGCGCCGACGACGGCGACCACTGTCTGCCCGGGGGCCTGCCTGATCTTCTGGGCCAGGTAGATGTCGCGCTCGTCGATCAGCCGGCGCTTGACCTCGGGAAAAGCGGTGCTGACTTCCGCCATGATGTGCTCGAGCTGGTCCTGTTTTTTTATCTCTTCGATCAGATCGGCATCGAGTTTTTCCGTGCTCAGGACGCCGGCCAGCAGGTGGCCGATCATTTTCAGCTTGGCCCAGAAGCCGAGAAAGCCCCAGACCCTTTTCAGGGTGATCTCGATGTCCCGGTCGGCCAGCACCAGTTCGGCCCCGGTTTCCGCGGCCAGCTCGATGCCGGCGATCATTTCCGCCCCCGGCTGGACCCCCAGCTGCGCGCCTATTTTCCGGTAAAAGGAGGTCATGATCAGCTGGGCCAGGAGAAAAAGGGCCTTTTTCTCCTTGACGATCTTGATGATGTCCATCTGCCGCCAGGCGTCCCGGCGGGTCAAGGCCTGGTAGCGGGAAGGGCAGAGTTCGACGCAGATGGCGTCGGGCTGGACCAGGGCCACGGTTTCCCGGACATCCTTGACGCTCTCGGGGGAGACGTGGGCGGTGCCCACCAGGTAAATGGTTTTGCCGTCGACGGTCAGCTCCTCTACCCGGGGCGGCAGCTGCCGGGGCTGGGACTCTGGCTGGTTTGCGGTCATGGGTACCTGTTAGTCTAAGATTGCTTTTTTGTCCGCTTGAAAGCCGGCAAGATACTACATCTGCCGGCTTTAGTAAAGCGGCGGCCGCCGTTTGTTTTTCAGCCCGGCAGGGTTTTCACCTTCACCGAGTTGGAACTGCCGCGGGCAAAAAAGCTGCCGCTGCCCCGGGTAATGACGATCCGGTCGCCGGCCTCCAGTTCGCAGTCCTGGCGGACCTGCTCAATGACATCCTCCTCCAGCCGCGGGTGGTCCTCCCGGTAGTTGCGGAGCAGGAAGGGGCTGACGCCCCAGTAAAGGCACAGCCGGCGCACGGTCCGCAAATCATAGGAGATGCCGAGGATGGAAACCCGGGGGCGGTAGTGGCTGATTTTCAGGCAGGAACGGCCCGATTCGGTCACCGCCAGGATCCGCCTGGCGCCGACCTTCTCCGCCACCAGGGAGGCCGCCAGCATGATGGAATCATCGACCCGGCTCAAGTCCAGGGTCCGGATGGACGGCCGTTTTTTCGGGGTCTTCTCGGCTTCGTGGATGATGCGGCTCATCATGGTGATCGCTTCCAGGGGATAGCGGCCGGCGGCGGTTTCGGCGCTGAGCATGAGGGCGTCGGTGCCGTCCCAGACGGCGTTGGCCACGTCGCTGGCCTCCGCCCGGGTGGGCGTCGGGCTGTTGATCATTGATTCCAGCATCTGGGTGGCGGTGATTACCGGCACGCCGCTGCGGTTGCAGAGGTTGATGATCCGCTTCTGGATCGCCGGTACCAGGTGGTTGCCCACTTCGACCCCCATGTCGCCGCGGGCGATCATGATCACCTCGCTGACGGCGATGATGGCCTCGATGTTATCGATGCCCTCCGGGTTTTCGATCTTGGCGACGATCGGCAGCTGGTGCTGCCGGGCGGCCATGAATTCCCGGACTTCGTTGACGTTGTCCGGCTGGCGGACGAAGGAGAGGGCCACGTAGTCGACTCCGTGTTCAAGGCCGAAAAGCAGGTCTTCCCGGTCCTTGGCGGTGAAGCTGGGGGCGCTGATGCGGCTGTGGGGCAGGTTGATCCCCTTGTGGGAAGTCAGCCGGCCGCCCACCTCGATCCTAAGCCGGTAGACCTCCCGGTCGCGGGCCACGGCCCGGGCGACGATGGCGCCGTCGTTGAACAGGACCAGGTGGCCGTCCCGGCAGTCGTCCACCAGCTTTTCGTAAACGGTGGGGATGAAGCGGTCGCGATATTCCGGGTAGGCGTCTTTGACCCGGGCGGGCCCGATTACCCAGATCTCCCCGGCCCGCAGCTCCAGCGGTTCCGGCAGCTCGTCGACCCTGATCTTCGGCCCCTGGAGATCAATGAGGATGGCGACTTCCAGGCCCACCTGGCGCGAGGCCTGGCGGATGTTGTCGATCAGGGCGGCGTGGCCGGCGTGGTCGCCGTGGCTCATGTTGATGCGGGCGACGTTCATGCCGGCCGTAATCAGCCTGCCGATGGTGTCCTGGTCACTGCTGGCCGGTCCGAGGGTGGCGACTATCTTGGCCTGGCGGCCCAAATTGGCGCGGGGCACGATTTTCCTCCTTGCATAATGATCGCGGGCGGTGCTGCCCGCGATTTTGCCGCTGCCGCGGCGTTCAGCAGACCAGCTGGATGAAAACGAAGGGCTGGATGATGACGCAGGCGAAGCTGGTATGTTGCTCTTCCCAGCTGTCGACCTGGGCGCGGCTCGGCCGGGCCAGGCGGCCGGCCTGCAGCCAGTCGCGTATCTGTTCCACCTGGTCCGCCGCCGCCCCGACGGCCACCTCCACCAGGTCCAGCTGCTGGTCGACAAGGAAGACCGACTGTCGTTCGTGGTGCGGCCGCAGCAGCGGCCAGCTGACGGTGCCGACCTCGGCGGCCAGTTTTTCTCTCAGATCATCACTGTTGACCACCGGTTTTTCTCCTTCAGCCGGCCCGGTAGATGGTCCAGGCGCCGATAACGATGAAAGCCAGGCCGGCCAGCCGGCTCAGGTGCCGGGGGGAGCAATGGCGGGCGAGCAGGCCGCCGGCCGCCACCCCGAGGGCCGAGGTGCAGATCAGGGCCAGACTGGCCCCCAGAAAGATGGTCAGCCGGTCCACCTGCCGGTCGGTGGCGAACAGCATGGTGGCCAGCTGGGTTTTGTCCCCCAGTTCGGCCAGGAAAACGGTGCCGAAAACGGTCCAGAAAATTTTCATGCTCATGGTGGGCTCCGTTCCCCGGCTCAGTTGCCGCCCAGCAGGTCGCCCAGGGAGCCGAGCACCGAGCCTTCACCCTTGCGGCTGCCGCCGACCCGCGGGGCGCTGGCGATTACCCGGTCCGCCAGGCGGGAGAAAGGCAGGCTTTGCAGCAACACCGTCCCCGTACCGCTCAGGGTGGCGAGGAAGAGGCCTTCGCCGCCGAGAAACATGGATTTCAGGCTGCCGGCCCGCTGGATGTCGTAATCGATGCCCTCGGTGAAAGCGACGATGCAGCCGGTGTCCACCTTGATGGTTTCGCCGTGCAGCTGTTTCTTGATCACCGTGCCGCCGGCGTGAACGAAGGCCAAGCCGTCCCCCCGCAGGCGCTGGAGGATAAAGCCTTCGCCGCCGAAAAAGCCGGTACCCAGGCGCTTGGTGAAGGCGATGCCGATCTGGGTGCCGAGGGCGGCGCAGAGAAAGGCGTCTTTCTGGCAGAACAGCTCGCCGTTAATCTCGGCCATGTCGATGGGGATGATTTTTCCCGGGTAAGGGGCGGAAAAAGCCACCCTTTTCTTGCCGCTGCCGCTGTTGGTAAAATGGGTGAGGAAGATCGATTCGCCGCTGATGGCCCGCATGCCGGCATTGACCAGCTTGCCGAAAAAACCGCTTTCGGGGCTGGAACCGTCGCCCATCTTGGCCTCGAAAGCAATGCCGTCGTCCATGTAGTTCATCGCCCCGGCCTCGGCGATCACCGTTTCGCCGGGGTCCAGCTCGATCTCCACGATCTGGATGTCGTCGCCGAGAATCTGGTAATCAACTTCGTGACATTTCATCTTGCCATCCTTTCCTGCCGTAAGTGAACATGGGAAAATTGCCGGGATGCGGCTTATTTTTCCAGGAGAAAATCCAGTTCCCGCCGGACGCGGCCGCTGTCGCCGGTGTTGAGTTCCAGCAGGCGCCGCAGGTGCCCCATGGTTTCCAGCTCGACGCCGATGAAGCGGAAGCCCAGGTCGTTGCCGCGCCGGTGGACGCAGTTGGCCATCATCTGCAATTGCAAGTCGGCGGCCGCCAGGGTGATCTCCAAGTTTACCGGCTGCTCATCGACGAAGAGAGGCGGCTCGGAAAACCGGACCAGGGCCCCGTTCAGGGAGAGGTCCCGGAGGCGGCCGACGGCGCTGCCGGCCGGCGAGGAAACCTCGACCGTCGCCGGAAATTCAATCCGCCGGAAAAAACGTTTTTCTTCCTGCATGGCGATTCCCTTTTGCTTGGTGTTTCCTGACTATTATCGACAGCGGCGAGGGTAACTTGAGTCACCGGTGGCGATGGCCGGCTGTTCCTACTCGCCGCTGATGGTGACCACCACCTGCCGCTGCCGGGGCTTGATGTCGCATTCCAGCAGGAAAATCTGCTGCCAGGTGCCCAGCCGCAGCCGGCCGTTGCCCACCGGCACGGTCAGGGACGGCCCGAGCAGGGTGGCCTGCAGGTGGGAATGGCCGTTGCCGTCGTGCCAGGTGCGTTCGTGGCCGTAGTCGCGGCTGGGGGGCAGCAGGCGGTCGAGTACCTGGGGCAGGTCTGCCTGCAGGCCCGGTTCGAATTCGATGGTGCCGATGGCCGCCGTGCTGCCGATGACGAAAATGTTGACCGTGCCGGTGCTGATGGCCGTCTGCTGCAGGCAGCTGTTGACCGCCGCCGTCAGGTCGTGAAGGTCGCCGTGGCCGCTGGTGGCCAGGGTGATGGTTTCCTGCTGGATCATGGCAATTTCCTCCCGGGCCTCAGCTGCTGCCGTCGCTGATGGTCGTTGGCCAGTGGTTCGCTGATTTCCCCCCTGTCGTCGAGGGCCGGATAGGGAAGCTGGTGCCGCCGGCAATAGGCCGCCACTTTGGGGTGCAGCCACTCGAAGAGCAGCCGCCGGTAGGTTTCTCCGTCCAGGCGGCAATGGTCGTAAAAACCGGCGGCCTGCCGCTGCCGGTAGGCTTCGAAAAGAATCAGGGCGGTGGCCACCGAGACGTTCAGGGACTGGACGAAGCCGGCCAGGGGAATGATCAGGGTGCCGTCGCTGCCGGCGGCGGCTGCCGGGGAGAGGCCGTCCAGCTCGGCGCCGACGACAATCGCCGTCGGCGCGGTGTAGTCAATCTCCCGGAAATCCCGGGCCCGGTCGTCCAGGTGGGCGGCGTAGAGCCGGAAGCCCCGGCGCCGCAATTCCCGGTAGGCATCGGCGATCGACCGGTGGCTGCGAATCGTGATCCATTTGCGACAGCCGCTGGCGGCTCTCTGGGTCAGGCGGATGCCGTGGTCGGCCGAGACGGCATGGACCTCCTGGATGCCGACCGCGTCGCAGGTTCGGGCGATGGCCGCCAGGTTGTGGGGTTTGTGGACGTTGTCCATGACCACGGTCAGGTCCGGCTGCCGCCGGCGCAGGACGGCGGCGATCTTGGCAAAACGCTGCTGGTTGCCCATGGCTGTTTCCCGGTTGACGGTTGCGGCTGGCACGGCCGGTCCCGAAGGTCGGGAAATCCGCCGTCAGCCGGAAACAATTTACCAGACTTTGGGGTTGATTGCAAAACAGTTCCCCGCTGGCTGTTGAACGGCCTGGCCGCAGCCGGGATTTTTTTGTTGACCTGGCCAGCCGATTGGGGTAGTAATATCCCTATAAAATTAATCCAGAATATACAATTAAAAACCAAAGTTTGGAGGGAGAGTAAAATGTTGACCGAGAGAATGACCAAGGCCCTGAACGAACAGATCAATGCCGAGATGTTTTCCGCTTACCTGTACCTGTCCATGTCCGCCTGTTTTTCCGAGATGAATTACTCTGGCTTTGCCCAGTGGATGAAAGTGCAGGCCATGGAGGAAATGAGCCACGCGATGAAAATCTACGACTACGTCATCGAGCGTGGCGGCCGGGTGGAACTGCTGGCCATCGAGGAGCCGGCCAAGAGCTGGGAGACGCCGTTGGCGGCTTTCGAGGCCGCTTACCAGCATGAACAGTATATCACCGGCAGGATCAACGACCTGATGAACATTGCCATCGAGGAGAAAGACCACGCCACCAACATCTTCCTCCAGTGGTTCGTCACCGAGCAGGTGGAGGAAGAGGCCTCGGCCGACGAGATCGTCCAGAAACTGAAACTGGTCGGCGACCACGGCAATGCCATTTTCATGGTGGACCGGGAACTGGGTTCCCGGACCTTTACCCTGCCGACCCCGGCTTAGGAGAAAACGGGAATGAACAAAACAGACGGCCAGCCGGCGAAAATGCCCGAGAATCACTGGAAATGCTCCCATTGCGGCTACCTGGTGGCCGCCCCCGAACCCCCGGAAAAATGCCCGTCCTGTCACCGGAAATGCGAGTTTGCCGACGTGACCTGCTACGCGCCCGAGTGCAATTTTTCCGGGGCGGACCCGCGGCTGCTGTAAACACGACCGCCGGCCGGCGGCGGTTCAACGGCAGCCAACCCTGGCTTGACGGAGGTTTGTGATGAGCGACGTGGTGAAGATCTATTCCCTGTCCACCTGACCCCATTGCCGGACAGCGAAGGAGTTCCTGACGCAAAAAGGGGTGGAATTCGAGGTGTACGACGTCCGGGAAAATCCCCGGAAGCTCAAGGAGATGGTTGATCTCACCGGCAGGCGGCAGGTGCCGGTCATCGTCGTCGG